>JBOGMR010000854.1:0-2694 GCA_050746825.1 Bryobacteraceae bacterium
GCACTACACGGTGCTGCTCGACAATCCGCAGGTGCGCGTGGTGCGCGCGCGTTATGGTCCGCGGGAAAAGGGCGTGCTGCACGAACATTCCGGCGATCGCGTTGTGGCGTTCCTGACGGATCAGCACATGAAGGTGACTCCGGACGGCGGCGCGCCTGAGGAGGCGCGAGCCAAGGCGGACGAGGTGCGCTGGCTGGGCAGGGCGAAGCACTCGGAAGAAAACTTGAGCGACCGCGCGTTCGAGGTGGTCGTGGTCGAGTTGAAAGACGACAAGAGGTAGAGCCATCGCTTCGGGCCTCGGGCCTGTCCAACCATGCGGCCCACATTTGGCGGGCTGCGAAAAAACGGGGGTGGAAGTGAAACCGCCGCGCGTGGAGTATCTCGAGCGAATGGAGTCGCGGCGCGCGGCGCTGGTGGTTCGGGAGAAACGGCGGCGCGCGTTCGGCTATTTGCGCGCATGCGTGTTTCTGGCAGGGCTGGCGATGGCTCTCGCGGCGTTTGGTCCGCGGGCGATCTCACGGTGGTGGCTTCTGCTTCCGTTGGCAGTGTTCTGGTGGCTGGGCGGGCGGCTGCAGACGGCCGTGACCGAGCACGCCACGTTGTCTCGCGCGGTGGCGTTCTACGAGCGGGCTTTGGCGCGGCTGGAGGGTCGCTGGGCGGGCGCGGGCGAGACGGGGCTTGGGCTGTTCACGCTGCCGGATAAGACGATGGCGTGGATGCGGATTCATTTTCTATCCTTTCTCATCGCGTACAGCTTCATTCTGTGGCGCTTTCATGAACGCACGAGCCGGGTTATCCGCGAAGTGGGACAGGCGGCGAGCGATCTGGGCCTGTTTGCGGAGGTGCTCCGGAGGCTCGAGGCCGAGCGGTTCCGCTCGCCTCGTCTGGCGGCGCTGCGCGCGGAGCTCGATATCGAAGGCTGGCCGCCGTCGCGCCGCATCGCGAGGCTCAACCGCCTGATGGACATGCTGGACTCGCGCCGCCATCTTCTCATTCAGATTATTGGCCCGCTGCTGCTCTGGGATCTCCATCTCTCGTATGCGCTCGAAGACTGGCGGCGGACCTCCGGCACGGCGATGCGGCGCTGGCTGAACGCGGCCGGTGAAATCGAGGCGCTCGGATCGCTGGCGGGCTATGCGTACGACAATCCGGGCGACGTATTTCCGGAGCTCGTCGCCGGGTCGCCGCAGTTCGATGCGGAAGCTGTTGGACACCCGCTGCTCGCCGAGGACCGAGTGGTTCGGAACGATGTCTCGATCGGCGGCGGCGTGCGCGTGCTGATGGTGAGCGGGTCCAACATGTCGGGAAAGAGTACCTGCTGCGCACGGTGGGCATCAACGCCGTGATGGCGCAGGCCGGAGCGCCGGTGCGCGCGCGGCGGCTGCGCCTGTCGACGCTCGCTGCCGGTGCGTCGATTCGGATTCAGGATTCGCTCGAGGAAAGCACATCGCGCTTCTACGCGGAGATCACTCGGCTGCACGGGATCGTCGACGCGGCGCGCAGGGGGCGCGTGCTGTTCCTGATCGACGAGTTTTTGCACGGCGCCAATTCACACGACCGGCGCATCGGCGCGGAGGCGATTGTGCGAGGGCTGGTGGAGCGCGGTGCGATCGGATTGGCGACCCACGCATGACCTGGCGCTGACGAGCATTGTGGAACGGCTGGGCGGGCGCGGACGTGCATTTTCAGGATGAGCTGGAGGATGGGCGGATGCGGTTTGATTACAGGCTCCGGCCGGGCGTTGTCGAGAAGAGCAATGCGATTGAGTTGATGCGGTCGGTGGGGTTGAGGGTGTGAGAGCTCTGCGATATAGGGTCACCGCTCGGCGACGAAGACGAACACGTCGCGGCTCACGAGGCGCGAGTACTTGGGCGTCCTTTCGATGAAGGGGGAGAGCTTGTCGACGACTCGGAAGCCGGCGGCCGCGAGATCGTCCGCGACGATCTGCTGAGACATGGCGTGGTGTTTGCGCTGCCCGGCGCGCGCGATTTCGATTTCCGGCTTCATGAAATCGACGATCACGAGGCGGCCGCCTTCCTTCAGATAAGACCGCAGAGTGCGTAGCACGGCGGCGGAATCTCCGAACTCGTGAAAGGCGTCCGTCATCAAGGCGGCGTCGGCGGGCGCCGGTGGTTTCCACTCTTCCGCGCTCGCCTTCACGACCTCGACGGCCGGGTTCTTGTCGAAGCGCTGCCGCAAAAAGTTGATGCTGCGATCCGTGACGTCCACCGCGTATACCTTTCCTCTCGCTCCGACGGCATCGGCCAGGCGCGCGGTGAAATAGCCCATGCCGGCGCCCAGATCGGCGACGACGGAACCCGGCTGAAGGCGTAGGGCAGCGACAACCTCGCTGGCCCGCTGCCAGGCATCGCGCTCCTTCTCGATCTTTTCGTTCGCCGCCTGGTTCTGGGCGTTTGCGGAAGACTGGAGTAAGGCGGTGGCAATTGCGACAATCCAGAGGGCGCGGGGGATCATGGGCCGATTATCTCAGACCGCGCTGGTCAGGGCCGGCATCAATGTCAACTTGCGCGACGACTCGGGCCGGACGCCGCTCGACTAACGCGGTGGGCTCGAGGGTACGGACGCGGGTGCAGTCGAGGTGCTGCTCGAACTCGGCGCCGATCCGGCTCTGAAGAGATGTCCACGGGCATCGAAGGAATCCGGTTGCTCGGCGGCGCCAGGCAACGGTTCCGA
>JBOGMR010000855.1:0-2793 GCA_050746825.1 Bryobacteraceae bacterium
CCGTATCCTGCCCGCCGCCGTCGTTTATCCCGGCGTTCCGCACTTCTGCGCGCCAACGACAAAACCGGCGCTCGCCGCGTCGTCAAAACCGGCGCTTCTGCGGTTACTTTAGATCGGCACTAACACCGAATCATCTGGCGGGTGCGGCGCATTCCGTGGAGGCCGTAGACGGGGTCTTCCAGGTAGTCGTTGCGAAGGCCTTCGATCGCCTGACCGAAGCGGATAGCCTGCTCGGTGGACCACACCCCGTTCGGATCGAAGCGCACACGGTCGCCCGGGAAGGCTGCGGCCACGGCGCGATAAACTTCGAGCTCGTAATCGGGAGGGAACACACCCGCCTTCACCTTGTGTGTGGTGAAGCCGAACTTCTGTTTGAGCGCGCGCGCCTGCGCGACTGCCTGGCCGATCATGCGAACCTCGCCTTGGCCGGTGTCGGGGTTGGCGTACCGAAAGAAGCAATAGGAAGCGAAGGGGACGCGATCGCGAAGACGGCCTCCCAGGATTTCGGAAACCGGGACGCCCCAGGACTGGCCGAGAAGGTCGAGGCAGGCGAACTCGAGCGCGGCCAGGATCTGCGTGCGGTTGTTGTAAAGCGATGCGGTGGGGTTCGCGATCAGGAATCGCATCTCTTCGATGCGTGCGGGATCATGGCCCACGAGGTATTTCTTCATCGTCTCGAAGCCGGCCTGCGCCGATTCGCCGCCGCCACCCATTTCACCAAGGCCAATCAATCCGTTGTCCGCCTCGACTTCGACGATCGTGCGCACGAACCGGCCCCAATGGCAGCCGTTGGCGTGCCGGAGCGGAGCCTCGAGAGGCACGGTCACCGTGGTCGCACGAATATCCCGGATCTGCATGAGTTTAGTTCACGGATTGATCTGGATCGGCGTGCCATTGCCGGCCATTTCCCAAATCTCCTGAATCTCATCGTTGGTTACGGCGATGCACCCTTCGGTCCAATCCGTCGCGAGATGGGAGGCGTCGCCGGAGCCTTGGCCGTTGGGAAGACCGTGAATCATGATGTCGCCGCCAGGATCGACGCCCTGCTTGCGCGCTCTGATTCGGCCGGCAGCGCTGGGATACGAAATGCGCAATGACTTGAAGAAGGCGCTTTTCGCATTCCGGCCGCTGATTGTGTAGGCGCCCTCGCGCGTTTTCCCATCGCCTTGCCTCCGCTTCGGACCGGCCGGATTCCGTCCGAGGGCGATCCGGTATGACTTCACGACCTCGTTATCCCGATAGAGCAGCAACTCGCGCTTTCCCTTGTTGACTACGATCTTGTCCGCCTTCAGGACTTCCATCGCTTGGGCCACGAAACAGTAGATCAGGCCGGCTGTGAGAACGGCAAGCCGCTGGCAGTTCATCAAGGTGTCATTGGTGATTGTAGCGCTCCGCCGGCAACCGTCGAACGCGGCTTAGCTTCGTTCGCGCGCTCGTGCTATAAGGGGCAGGTGAGTGCTGCGGCAACGAGATTCGAATCCGGGCGCGCGCCGCGGTTTCGCGAGCGGAATACAGCGCTTTACCGCCTGGCGCATTGGCCGATCTGGATCTTCGTGTTTTTCATTGCACTCGGACCGCTGACGTTCGACCTGTTCGAGCGCGGCTTCGACACGCGCATGGCGGCGTGGCTCGGCGCGGTGACGCTGGCTACGGGAATCGCGGGGCTGCGCGGGCGATTGCCGGGAGTCGAGGAGCGGCCCTACATCGTCCGGTTCACCGAGGACAAGCCGAACCCGCTCTATCGTCGCGTGTGTTACAGCGTGGCGTGGAGTGATTTGCTCACGTTCGCGGTGCTCAATCTCGCTGGCCTCGCTTACGCCGTGGTCACGGGCACTTGGCGGATGCGGCAGATCTACGAGACCGCCTATTTCCCACTGGCGATCGCGCTATGGATCTGCGGCGCGCTCGGGCGATTGCCGCGCGTTCAACCGTCAACCAAAGGAGAGGGCACGGAGCGGCGCTACTTTTACGGGGCTGTGTGGGCGGTCGTCGCAGCCGAAGGCGCGGCGGGCGTTCTTTGGAAGGTGCTGCCGCGCACCAGCGAGGCGGACGCGATCAAGCTGGGCGCATTCGTGGGCGTTCTCGCTGTAGTGGGGTATTTCGCGGCGCGTGAAAAATTGCCGCGGACGCGCCGGATCGCGCCAGGTGAATGGGCTGTCTCGGACTGATCGCCCTCGTCGCGGTCGCGCTGGCGGCGATTGTCGTGCTGGCAGGCGTGCTCTATCAGCGTGCGGGCAGCGCCAGAGATGCGCAACGTTGTCCACCCCCCGGCACGCTGTTTGACATCGGCGGCTGCCGGCTCCATCTGGATCGTCGAGGAGAAGGATCGCCCACTGTTGTTTTCGAGGCGGGCATCGCAGCGACTTCGCTGAGCTGGCGGCGCGTGCAGGGAGAAATCGCGCAGGTCACCACGACGGCGAGCTACGATCGCGCCTGGCTCGGCTGGAGCGACGCCGGCGCTCAGCCTCGAAGCGTCGAGCAACTCGTGGAGGAATTGCATAATCTGCTGGACTGCGCCGGAGTGGCGAGGCCGGTCATTCTGGTGGCGCATTCCTACGGCGGTTTCGTCGCCCTCGCCTACCAGGCCCGGTATACCGCAGACGTCGCCGGTATCGTGTTAGTCGATCCGTTGACCTGCGAGGAGTGGATGGCGCCCTCGGAGTCACAGAGCAAGAGGCTGCGGCGCGGCATTCTGTTGTCGCGACGCGGGGGCCGTTTGGCGCGCATCGGGCTGGTACGGTTCGCTACGGGCCTGTTAGCCGGCGGCGGACGCGCGGCGCCGAAGCTGATCGC
>JBOGMR010000856.1:0-3610 GCA_050746825.1 Bryobacteraceae bacterium
ACTTTACCGTGATGGTCAGCTTCTTTCGATCGGGCGGGTGGCCGGCGGCTTCGGCGGTCAGCGTGTAGGTTGTCGTCTGCGGCGGGCGAACGGCGAAGCAGCCGCGAATCGCTTGGCCGAGCTCCTGCACGGGCGGGTCGAGGTGCATCGTGTCGGCGTCGTTGGCGGAAAAGCAGACGGTGACCGCTGAACCGGGAGGGATGCTGGTCGTCATCGCGGTGAACGCCGTAATCTTGGGAGCCGGCGTCTGCGCCGCGGTCACCGTAACGCGGATCGTCTGACGCAACCCGGTTCCGTCGTTGCCGGTGACGAACAGCGTGTACTCGGTATTCGATGAAGGCGAGACCGGGAAGCAGCGGGAGAGCGACGGATTCAACTTCTCCACTTCCGGTTCGATCCGTACCGCGCGCACGTTTTCAGTCCCGTAGCAGAGACTGGCGGACTCACCTTTGGCGATCACCCCGGGCGCCGCGTAGAACTGCAGGATGCGACCGGTCTCGATCGCCTCCGCTGGGGATGAGTTCGACGCGGGCCGGGAGCACGCGGCCACGAGCATGATCACAGCCACGAGCGCCAATCTCATTTCGCTGACAAACCGAACGCGAGGATCAGCGAACCTGCTGCAACGGCCACATACTGGCGGCCTCCGGCGACGTAGGTCATCGGCGACGATTTCCAATTCTGATTCGCATTGAATTGCCAGAGCCGCTTACCGCTGGCCGCATCGGCCGCCGCGAACGCGCCGCTATCGTCGCCGAAGAACACCAACGCG
The DNA here is from genome assembly GCA_050746825.1 of Bryobacteraceae bacterium. GTDB lineage: Bacteria > Acidobacteriota > Terriglobia > Bryobacterales > Bryobacteraceae > JBOGMR01. The sequence goes on from JBOGMR010000856.1 coordinate 773, forward strand.
CCGTCGGTGGACAGCACGCCACCCCAGGTGTTTCCGGGACCATCGAGCGGAAGTTCCCAGGCGAGTTTGCCCGTTTGGAGATTGAGCGCGCGCAGATATTTTTTTCCGCGCTCGCCCGGCGGCGTCCGAGTCGAGCCGCCGTAATACGAGCGGCCCGCCTGCCAGGTGTCCTGCGCCTTGCGGTACACGCTGCACTTTTCGAGCGCCATTAAGTAGAACAATCCGGCGCCGGGATGATAGGCGGTCGACATCCAATTCGTCGCGCCCTCGACCGCGGGACAGGCCTTCGTTCCCTGCTCGGTGGGGATGGCGTCTGGAAGCAGGATGGGCCGCCCATCTTTTCCGATTCCACTCGCCCACGTCAGGAGCTTGACGAACGGAGTCGCGAGCAGCAGTTCGCCCGTGGCGCGGTCGAGCACGTAGTAGAAGCCGTTGCGGCTGGCCTGTGCGAGCAGCTTGCGCGGGCGGCCTCCGAAGCGCGCGTCGACGAGCATGGCGGTCTGTTGCGCGTCCCAGTCATGCAGATCGTGCGGCGTGTACTGATAGTGCCACTTCAGCTTGCCAGTCTCGGGCTCGAGCGCGAGCACGGAATCGGAGTAGAGATTGTCGCCCTTGCGCTGATCGCCGTTGTAGTCGGGGCAGGGATTTCCGGTGGTCCAATAGAGCACGTTGGCTTGCGCGTCGTAGGTTCCGGTGAGCCATGTGGTCGCGCAGCCGTGTTCGATGTCGCGGCCGACCCAGGTTTCCGAGTTCGGCTCGCCGGGCGCGGGCACGGTCCAGAAGCGCCATACGCGCTCGCCGGTCGTGGCGCGATAGGCGTCGAGAAAACCGCGGACGCCCTCGTCTCCGCCGGAAATGCCGGACACGACCAGATCGCCCACCACGAGCGGTGCGGAGGTGGCGCCGTAGTTCTGCTTGTAGTCCGCCATTTCGACGTCCCAGAGCAGGCGGCCGTTGCGGCGATCGAGCGCGATCAAGTGCGCATGGTCGGTGACGGTGAACAGACGGTCGCCGCGGATAGCGACGCCGCGGTTGATGCCCGAAGCAGCGTCACCGGCCAGTCCCTGCGTGCGCGGCCTGCGGTACTGCCAGAGTTGTTTGCCGGTGGTCGCGTTGAGGGCGTAGACTTCGTTGGCGGCAGTGACGTACATGGTTCCGTCGACGACGACCGGCGTGCCCTCGAGGCGGCTCGCGCCTGCGATCGGAAAGATCCATTTGGGCGCGAGGCTCGCGACGTTGCTCTTGTCGATCTGGCGCAGCGGGCTGTGACGATTGCCGCTCGCATGCCCGTGGTAGGTGGGCCAGTCGCCCGGCTGAAACACGACTGTCTCGCGCAGCGGCGGGAGGGTCGCAGCATCGGCGGGCTCGCTCGAGATGAGCGAGCGGAGGAACCCGACCAAGTCCTCCATCTGATCGTTGGGCAGCGCGATCGGCGGCATCCCCTTTGCGGGAACGCCCGCGCGGATTAAGGCGGCCAGGCCGGCATCCGATCGCTGCGCCACGTTGCGTCCGAGGATCGAAGGCGCGCGCTCGCCGCCGCGCCCGTCCGCGCCGTGGCACTGGGAGCAGAGAGACTCGAACTGGCGGCGTCCACGCCGGCCTTGGCCGTAGCAAAGGCTCGCGGCGAGCAATAGGGCAAGCAGGGTGCGGGTCATTCCGATCCAGTATAATCGCCGTTGTGGCGGGATTCGACAGCGACCTGGCACGGATGGTCGCGGAACTGAACCGCGCGGCGCCCGGGTCGAAGCCGGCGCAGCGCATTGCATCCGGGGAATCCCGGGGACTCGATCAGCTTCTCGCAGTCGCTGCGAAGAACGGCGCCTCAGACCTGATCCTGGTCGCGGGCTCGCCGGTGGCGATTCGGGTCAACGGAGCGCTCGCGCCGCCGGCCGGTACGCCGCTTTCCGGCGACGACGTTCGTGAGTTGCTCCTGCCTCTGCTCGAGACCGCCCGGTACGAGGAGTTACAGAAAAACAAATCGGTGGATTTTTGTTTCATGCGCGAGCCGGCAGGACGCTTTCGCGCCAACATCCACTATCAGCGCGGGACGCTGGCGGCGGCGGTTCGGATTCTCCCCGCACGGATTCCGACGCTCGAATCGCTGCACTTGCCGGCGTCACTCGCCCGCCTCGCGGAGCGCCGCCAGGGACTGGTGCTGGTGACCGGACCGACAGGGTGCGGCAAGACCTCGACGCTCGCGGCTCTGATCGACCTGATCAACAGCCGGCGCCGCGACCACATTGTCACGATCGAAGACCCGATCGAATACGAGCACGTCAACCGCAGCTCGATCGTGGAGCAAATCGAGGTCGGCCACGACACGCCGGACTTCGTGAACTCGCTGCGCAGCGTTTTGCGGCAGGCGCCGGACGTGATCCTGGTCGGCGAGATGCGCGACAACGAGACCATGGCCACGGTGCTCACGGCCGCCGAAACCGGCCACCTGGTGTTCTCGACGTTGCATACCAACGACGCCTCGCAGGCCGTGTCGCGGATTCTCGATTCATTCCCGGCGGGCCATCAACCGCAAATCCGCCAGCAGCTTTCGCTGGCATTGCTTGCGATCGTGGCGCAGCAGCTTGTGCCGGGGGCGGACGGCGCGAGCCGGGCGCCTGCCATCGAGATCATGATCGCCACCGATGCCGTGCGCAACCTCATCCGCAAGGGCGAGGACCATCAGCTTCGGATGCAGCTCGCGATGGGGAAGGCCGACGGCATGATGACGATGGAGCAGTCGCTTGCGGATCTGGCGCGCGCCGGACGAATCCGCCGCGAGACCGCGATGGCGCACTGTTTCCGGCCTGACGATCTGCGGCGGTATTTGGAAGGGTAGCGGAT
>JBOGMR010000857.1:0-4656 GCA_050746825.1 Bryobacteraceae bacterium
ATCTCGTGGTGATGAGCGTTCCTGCACTGGCGGTTCTGTATATCTTCCTTACCTATCATGAGATCCTCTTCACACCCATCCGCAACATCACACCGTTCCTCCACATGCTTGCCGGTCCTCTGTTCTATGCGATCGCATCGTGGCTGTGGACAGCCTCGCGCCCGCGTGCGGTCTCGGTCCTCGCGTTGATTGGTGCGGGCGTCACGATTGGGTTGGTCGGCTATCTGGCGCCAATCGCAGCCAATCGCACCGAGCTCGGATTGTTCGTGCCGGCGATTCTCGCCTGGGGTTCGACGTTTCTTTTCTTGAGATCGAAAGGACCGGTCAATCATCTGGGGCGACCGCGCGTCGCTCTGGCAACCATCGCAGCCGTTGCGGCCTTATTGGCGCTCTGGCCGGATCATCCACCGCCGTCACCGCCGCCAGATGTCATCAACGTGCGCTGGGCCGAAGGTGTCGACGATGCCACGCGAGCGGCATTGGAGGAGCGCTTTGCCCTGACTGAACTGGACCGGTCACCCGATCCGAATACCCGTGTGTATCAGATCGCGGACATCTCTATGAACAATGTGCTGGAGATCGTTCGCCATCCTGCCGTGGACGACACGCACCACATTGACAGGACGGCGTTCACCGTGGAGCGGCCGCCTCGCCCGTGGTACCGGTACCCCGATCGCACGATCCTGGCGGTGACTGCCGTTGGGCTCTGGGTCTGCGGGTTCATACTGCCGCCACTGGCAGCCGGCGGGACACGGCGGAATGGCGACGCCATCGACCGCTTTCTGACCGCGCCGTTCTATCGTGCGGCGGCTAAGTATGCGTTGGTGCTGATACCCCTCGCGGGTATAACGATGATTCCGAGCCTCTCGCCCGCGTTTCTCGAACCGGTTCCCCCGTTTGGCCGGGTCGATACGCCCGCGGCAATGTTGCAACAAATGGAGTGCGTAACTCAGGACGAGGTGTCACCGAACCTGGGTGATACATATCGATATGGTGAACCGGTCATCCTGATTGGTCTGACGTCCTGTCCCCCGAGCACCGAGGTGGTCGCGTGGGTCGAGGCTCACGTTCCCACCGAGGCTGTCTTCGCCATCAACCGATGGAACCTCTTTCAGCCTCCGGTATACATGCCGCAACAGGTGGTGGCTCTATCAGGATCCGAGGTGTCGGCTCCGATAGAGAGTCTGATAACGCCGGGCTATGCACGAGCCTATCGCGAGAGCATGCGCGATCGCGGGGTGCAGCCGTTCTTCAACGAGCAGGAGACGCTGGACCAGCGCCGGGCCTTCATTCGCGAACTCGGCGTCACGCATGTCCTCGTCGATCCCACGTACTACAACTCGATGCGGCGCGTGCTCGACGCGCTTCCGCAGCTGGTATCGCTCCGATATGCAGACGGACGTTGGGCTGTCTACGAGGTGAAACGAGGGAGCTAAATTTAGTCCGATGTCGACGCGACGAGCAACTCCTGGACCACAGGCTCGCGCTGGCGAGCGATTCTGCATTCGGCTGGTTCGATGACAACAGAAGGAAGAATCACACTCCGCGGGTTCTGCATGGCGCTGGCCGTGGCCGTCGCGCTCGTCGTTATTTTCTGGATCCAATATCCGCCGCGATACCTCACCAACGACGACGTGGTGATCCGCCTTGGTGTCGAGGGCAAGGCGTTTCCCGGTGAGCGCGCAACCGGGTTCGTGCTCGTGACCCATTCTGTGCTCGGATGGAGTCTCGTCTGGGCGCATCGGCTTCTGCCAGCAGCACCGCTCTGGGACCTGATGGTCGTGGCAACGCTGCTCGGCTCGCTGGCGGTTCTGTTCGGTCTGGTCTGGGCGAGTCTTGGCAAGGGGTGGGTTGCACGACTTACGGCGATGAGTGCGATGGGTGTCGTCGCGTTCCCGTTGGTTGCCAATCTCCAGTTCACAATCGGCGCCACGCTGGCAGGAGCCGCCTCGGTCCTCCTGGCGGCTGCGGAGCTGGCCTCTACGAGGCCGCGTCGTTCCGTCATGATCATTTCAGCTGTGTTGCTCATGGCAGGGCTGCTCGAACGTCCAATGGGCGCGGCAGCTGGAGGACTGATTGTCGGCCTCTTCTTGATCCCCTGGGCGGTGTGGCGCGCGAGCTTCCAGGGCGCCCGCGTGAGGTACATCGCCGCACTCTTCGGCGTGATCATTCTGCTGTCGGCCGGACTGATGTACGTAGACGGCCTGCTCTATCGCGGTGACCGCGCGTGGGACGCTTACTACCGGTACATCTGGATGGCCGCGCAGCTCGTCGAATGGGGTGGCGACTTGCCGGCCGACGACATCACGGCAATCCGCGCGGCCGCGGGCTGGACCAGCAACGATTGGGCGATGTTGCAGCGCTGGCTTGCCGTCGACCCGGCTGTCCACGGGTTCGAGCGAGTTACCAAGGCCTATGAGGCTCGCTCCTCCCTCATGCCTTGGGACGCCTGGTGGTCATGGATGACGCAGAACGCTGCGAGTATCAGCGGCAGCACGCTTCGGCACGTCGGAATCGAGTCTGCTTTGCCGTTGTTCGTCATCTTGACGGTGACCACCGTCTACGCGCGGTGGCGCGGGCGGGTCGCTGTTGCGATCGGTATTCTCATATTCTGCGTCGTATGCATAGCGATCGAAGCGCGCTTCAAGGAACTGCCCTTCCGCCTGCTTGCGCCACTGCAGGCAGGCGTCGTCGCTGCGGTGATCGTCATTGCCGGAACATTGCGGCGCGAACCGTCCGTGGCGATCGCTATCGCCGGTCTTGCCGTCATTCTGGCCGTGTTGACCTCTCAAACCCGGTCATTACTGGAGGCAGCAGGCCGTGATCACAGACACACAGCTCAGGTTGAACAAGAAGTTCGAGAGCTGCTGCGCTTGTCGCCTTCGCTCGTGGTCATCCATGCCGACGCCTTCCCTTCGGAACACTGGTGGCGTCCATTTGTCCAGCCACCGGTGACATTGCAGGCGATTTCTCTGGACACCATCAACCCGCTGATGCAGGAGTTTCTGAACAGGACTGGGCGCCAGCCGATCTTCCGGGCGATCTGCGAGGACCCTTCGATCCTGGTGATCAGTGAGGCAGACCGGCTCGATCTCGTGAGGACATATTTCCGAGAGCACTTCAATCGGACAATCGGGTGGACGCAGGTGTATTCGGGCTCGTTCCGCGCCTGGCGTTGTGTCGGTTGAGCGCGAGCCAGGCACCCGAGAGCACGACGGCCCAGCCGGAACACAGACCAACCCACGCCACCGGCTCCGTCGCCACCCACGGACCAAAGGGATACGGGCCTGTCCTGGTCGTGCCGAGTGGCGCGTCCACCTCGACGACACCGGCCTGCCGGTTGATCCCGTGCGTGTCCTCAATTGACGGGTGGCGCACCAGAGCGGTCACCGTCGCCGGCGACAGGTCCGCCAGGTCGTACGTCCAAGTCGAGCCCTCGACGTACGCTGGCGAAACCAGGTGGAAACTCCGCTCGAGTTCGGCGCGGTGCTCCTCTGACACGCCTGGTGCCCACCGGACGTTCACGCGTGGCGCCAGTTGCGGCAGCGTCATTCGCATGGTGCCAACGGTTACGAGGATCGCCACGCTTGCGAGCGCAAGGTACCGAACCTGTCGTCGGTCGCGATCAGATGGGATGCCGCCTGCTTCTGAGGATCGCTTCTCAGTCACCGCTTGGCGCCTCGCAGCGGGCGAGCGACTCGCGCAGCTGCGCAAGCGCTTTGGCGAGCGATGGACGCATGACGTTGGCGCGTCCTCTGAAATGAGCGGCGACGATCGTCAGGTCGCTCAACAGCAAGCGCGAGGCGAGATGTGTCGTCTCGTTGGGTTCCGCTCCTCGAAGCAGGTCGGTCAGGGCTGCAATCCGCGCCAGCAGGAGCTGGACGTGCGCATCGGCAATCTCCTCGAACGTTCGTCCGCCCGCGCGTTCCAGTGGAAAGCGCTCGAGGAGTCCGGCTAGCTCGTGGACCGATAAGGTAGAGCCGGGCACGACCGCTAATCATACGCCGACTGCCTGATGCGGGAGGTGACCGGAGTTTTGCGGAATCCGGCGAACCGACAAGCCGCTCGATAACCGGCTCGTCCTGCGCGCCGACGCGGAACACCCGCAGCAGGAAGACTGTTCTGCGACCGGTTCACATTGCGGACATCGGTGCCCACTTCGCTCCGGAGCAGCGGGTCACGGGCCGCCATCGCTCACCACGGCGGGGTGACTCCAACGCAGTGCAGCTCCACGCCCTCAGGACGACGAGCATCGAGCACGGGAGGCACTTCATCGCCGTCAGCAATGCATCGCAGGCGGTTCCAAACATCGGCATCGAGCGTGGCACCCAGCGTCAGCAACCTCGTCAGGATGGAGGGATCGTCGACTGCGACCGCGGCCTCGAGCGGCGTCAGGCGAGTTGCCCGAGCGAAGATCACGCCCGCGCGAACCTCTCGTCGGGTGTTGGGATCTTCCCCGTACGCGATCAATCGCGCCACCTCCCCCTCGTCTCTCGCGCCGGCAGCCTCAGAAAGGTTCAGGGCGACGTATGGCCACATCGGATGTCGGTCGATGGCGCCGAGCACCAACGCGAGCGCGAGTCCCGCCGCCAGCAGACACCCAGGCGCGGCCGCGATGACCAGAATCCCTCCCCGCACGTTTACTCGCCCCACCAA
>JBOGMR010000858.1:0-3627 GCA_050746825.1 Bryobacteraceae bacterium
GATGCCGTCGAAGTCTTCCGGATACTGCTGTGCCGCAATCAGCCCCTGCCGGCCACCCGTCGAACAGCCATTCCAGTAGGAGAGCCGCGGACCCCGGCCGTAGTACGCGGTAATAATCGCCTTTGCCTTGACAGTCATCTCGTGCACCGCGCGATGGGAGAAGTCAACGACCTTCTCCGGGTGGCCGACCGCGAAGCTGGCGCTTCTGCCTTCGTGCCCCGTATCCGTAGAAGCGGTCGCGTAGCCGTCCTGCAGCGCCGTGGCCATGCCCGGGTAGCTGATCGCTCCCACCCATCCGCCGCCACCGATCGCCTGGAATTTTCCGTTCCAGACAGCGTCCGCCGGAAGCCAAATCTCTATCTTGATATCGGAATCCGGAGAGGGCTTCAGCGTCGCAGCCACGAGGCAGTACGCCGGCAGTGCCTGCGCTGCCGCTGCGGGTGGGGCGCCCGGGTTTTTGAGCGATCCGGCGGTGATCGACTCAGCCAAGGTAATCGCCGCACCGGCCAGCTTCAGCGACTTCAATTGCTCGCACGGTATTTGCGCAGACGCGGCCAACGCTATTGCGACCGGCAGCCAAACCAATCTACACCACATGATGTTCCCCCTTCCATTCCGAGAATGACAACGGGCACTACGCCTTCAGTTCGTGGCAATATTTGAGCCGGTTCGCAACTTTCCAGCGTGTCACATGATAATGCACCAACCGAGCCGGCCGTACTTGAGTTGGGGGACATCTCGTGTCTGTCTTATAAGTTCTTGGTCCAGCGATGGGGAAGCACAACCGCAAACAGTAGGCGCGACAAGCCGAATCAGTGTACAGTATTGCATTCCAAGGCGCTAAAATGGAATCCCGGTGGAGGCGGCAGCCATGCGACGTTTCGTTTTTCTGGGCTTAACGCTCGCGGCGCCCACCTGGCCTCAAGCTGAGTTCTTCGAAGCTCGCATCCGGCCGGTTCTGATCGCGCATTGTCACGGTTGCCACGATGCGAGTAAAGCGACCAGCGGGCTGAGGCTGGACTCAAAGGAAGGCCTGCAGCGCGGGGGGAGCCGCGGGACCGCTGTGCGGCCGGGCGACGCAGACGCAAGTCTTCTCTACCGCGCGATTTCTTATCGCGATCCGATGCTGAAGATGCCCCCGAGCGGCAAACTTCCCGACGCCGTGATTGCCGACTTCCGCCAATGGATCGAGCAGGGCGCCGGCGATCCGCGCACGGAAGCGCCCGGCCCGCCGCAGCCCGCGATCAATTGGGACCGGGCGCGGCTTCACTGGTCTTTCCAGCCCTGTAAGCCCGTGGTCTCGCCAAAAGTCAGGAACATCGCCTGGCCGCGCTCACCGATCGATGCGTTCGTATTGGCCCGCTTGGAGGAAGCGAATCTGTCGCCCGCCGCTCCCGCCGGCCGGGCCACTTTGTTGCGACGGGCCAGCTTCGGCCTTACAGGACTTCCTCCCACGCCCGAGGAGTTGGATGCCTTCCTCAAGGACACTTCCCCCGCCGCGTTCGACAAGGTGGTGGACAGGCTGCTCGCATCGCCGCACTACGGCGAGCGTTGGGCCAGGCACTGGCTGGACCTGGTCCGATTCGCGGAAACCAACGGGCACGAATTCGATTTCTATAAAGATGAGGCCTGGCGCTATCGCGACTACGTGATTCGCGCCTTCAATGAAGATCTTCCCTACAACCGGTTTGCCGGCGAACACATCGCCGGCGACCAGGTGGCCCCTCGGCGCCTTTCCGCGGATGGTAAGTATTGGGAGACTCCTTTGGCCAGCGGCTTTTTCGGTCTGGGAGAGGAACGGAACGGCGCCACCGACCTCGAGGAAGTGCGGAGCGAGATGCGCGACTCCAAGATCGACGTTTTCGGCAAAGCGTTCCTTGGTTTGACCGTCGCCTGCGCCCGGTGTCATGACCACAAGTTCGATCCGATTTCCACAACCGACTACTATGCTCTGGGCGGAATCTTCGACAGCACCCGAACGACGCTCGCATCGATTTCATCTCCGGAAGTAGGAAAACAGATCGAAGAGATTGTTACGCGGCTCAAAGCGGACGCCCCGGCGCCCGCCGCTCCGCAGACGGTCCCGCTTCGGCACGGCGACGAACTGTTCGACATGCACCGGTTCTCTCGCTCCGGCGCCGCCTTCGCCGAGGCCGGTGGCGGCCGTCTGGATTCCTCACGGGGAGTCTCCGACAAGCTGACCGGGATCATGGTCTCGGGCAGCTTCATTCCGACCAAACGCTACATCCATGTTCGCGTGGCCGGGACCAGGTTCAATCCAGTGCGTGAGGAGCCGTCGCTGTTGGCGGTCACAATATTCGCGCCGGGGCGCTATCCGAAAGGCGTCGCCGGTGATGGCGACCGGAAGCTGCGTTGGAAAACGATCCCGCTCAAGGAGGAGGTGAACCAGGTATGTCACCTTGAGATCGCCGACCGCCGCCGCAACGGCCATATTGCGGTGGACGCGATCGTGTTCTCCGACAGCAAGGAGCCGCCCCAGGATATCTCCGAAACACTCGCCCCTGTGGCTGCCGGGAGCGAGTTGGAAGCCTCCCTACCCGCGGAGACCTTCGGCCGCGTCTCCTACGAGGATGTTCCGCACAACCTTCGCATCCACGAGCGCGGGAATCACTTGAACCTCGGCCGGGAAGTCCCGCGACGGTTTCTGCGGATACTGGACGGAGAGGATCCGGAGCCATACTCGAATGGCAGTGGACGCTTGGCACTGGCCGTGGCGCTGACGCGCCCCTCCAATCCGCTACTCGCGCGTGTGATGGTAAACCGCATCTGGAAGCATCATTTCGGCGAAGGATTGGTGCGCAGCGTCGACAATTTCGGCAGGACCGGGGAGCAGCCATCGCACCCGGAGCTGCTGGATTATCTCGCGCAAGAGTTCATCAGTCGCGGCTGGTCAATGAAGGCGATGCACCGGACGATGATGTTGAGCGCAGCCTACCGGATGGGCAGCACGCCTTCGGCGGCCGCGCAGGCTAAGGACCCGCAAAACCGGCTGCTATCACACTGGCCGGTGCGCCGTCTGGACGCGGAGGCGGTTCGCGACGCGATTCTTGCCGTTTCCGGATCTCTCGACAAGACCGTGTATGGTCCCAGCGTCCCTGTGCACGTGAGCCAACATCAGGATGGGCGCGGCAAGCCGGCTACCGGACCGCTCGATGGCGCCGGCCGCCGCAGCATCTATCTCGAGGTACGCCGGAATTTCCTTACGCCGTTACTGCTGGCATTCGATTACCCGCTTCCCACCGCCACCGCCGGCCGCCGGATGGTCTCAACGGTTCCGGCGCAAGCGCTCGCCCTGATGAACAACGAGTTTGTAGCCCGGCAAGCCCAGATGTGGTCGGAGCGGATGGAGTCTTCTCATACCGGCCCGCGCGCACGGCTCGATGCAATGTTCGTGCGCATTTTCGCCCGAGCGCCGGAGCCCGCCGAGCGGGACCGCGTGCAGACATTCCTCAGCGCTGAGGGCTCTTGGAGCGACCTCGCGCACGTCTTGTTCAACGCCAAAGAGTTCCTCTTCCTGAAGTGACTTATGCCCAGCCGCCGCGATTTTTTCCAGCTTGCTTTGGCCGCATTGCACGCCGAGTATTCATACGCCGGGCAAACCAATAG
>JBOGMR010000859.1:0-5177 GCA_050746825.1 Bryobacteraceae bacterium
TCAGCAGGCGATGCGTCTTGCGCCGCGCTACTCCTATTTGCCATACAACCTGGGCCTTGTGTATCAGCGCTTGAATCGACGGAACGATGCCGAGGCTGCCTACAGCAAAGCCATCGCGATCGCGCCCGATTCCGGCGAGCCGTACAACGCACTCGGCTCTCTGAAGGCTTCCACTGGTAAGTTCAGCGAGGCGGAGCAACTCTATCGGCAGGCGCTTGCGAAGAACCCTGCGCTGCTCGCCGCGAGCTACAACCTCGGGCTGCTGCTTTCCTCTCGCAAGGACCGGCTCGGCGAAGCGATTGCGCTCTGGCGCGGAAATCTTCAGCGCGATCCCCAGCATCTGCCGTCGCGGCTCAGTCTCGCCGCCGCGCTTGACGACTCGAAGGCCGCCATCGTCGAGTATCAGGAAATCCTCAAGATTCGGCCGGATTACGTCGCCGCGCGGCTCGCGCTGGCCGACCTGCTGGTGAAGACCGGCGACCACCAAGGAGCGGTTACAGAACTGCGCGAAGCGCTCAAAACCGAGCCTCGAAGCTCGACCATCCACGAAAAGATCGGCGACGTCGAAAAATCGCGCAACCGCTCCGCCGAAGCCGCGGAGGCGTACCGCAGAGCCCTTGAGCTCGCGCCCGACTCCACCACGCGAAAACGCATTCGCAAGAAGCAGTAAACTAGCAGCCATGGCGCCGCGAATCGTGCTCCTCCTGGCGATGTGCACGCCGATCTTGTCGCAGGACGCCTCGGAGCTCTTCGCCGAAAAAATCCAGCCCCTCTTCAAAGAGCAGTGCATCGGTTGCCACGGCGGCGCCGGGAAAATGGCAAAGCTCGACTTGACCACCCGGGAGGCGATGCTGCGCGGCGGGCAGCGTGGGGCCGCAGTCGTTCTCGGCGACCCCTCCGCGAGCCTTCTGATTCGCGCGATCGAGGGCAGGGACGGCATTTCGATGCCGCCGGCGAAGAAGCTTCCAGCCGAAAGCATCCAGGCTGTGCGCCAGTGGATCATTGGCGGCGCACCGTGGTCCGAGCGAAAAGCCGACTCGACCTGGAACTACAAGCCGGAAGACGCGTGGGCGTTTCGGCCCGTGCGCAAGCCGGCGGTCCCGAACGGCGCTCGCCACCCGATCGACGCGTTCATCGACGCGAAGTTGCGCGAGCACCGGCTGCGCCCGGCGCAGCGCGCCGATCGGCGCACGCTCATCCGGCGCGCGACCTTCGACCTCACGGGCCTTCCGCCAACGCCTGACGAAGCCGATGCATTCGTGAGCGACCGTTCGCCCCATGCGTTCGAACGTCTCATCGATCGGCTCCTCGCTTCGCCGCGCTATGGTGAGCGCTGGGGGCGCCACTGGCTCGACGTGGTCCGCTACGCCGATTCCGACGGCTACTCCAACGATTACGAACGCCCAAACGCGTGGCGCTACCGCGACTATGTCATCCGCAGCCTCAACCAGGACAAGCCCTACGACCAATTCATCCTCGAACAGATAGCCGGCGACGAAATCGAACCGGGCAATCCCGAGAACCTGATCGCAGCCGGCTTCCTCCGCATGGGCCCGTGGGAGCACACTTCGATGAGCGTGGCCGAGGTCACGCGCCAGGCATTTCTCGACGATGTCACCCACAACACAGCAACCGCCTTCCTCGCTCTCACGTTAGGCTGCGCGCGCTGCCACGACCACAAATTCGATCCGATCCCACAGAAGGACTACTATCGCCTTCAGGCCGTTTTCGCGCCGGCGCAGTTCGAGCAGCGTCCGGCGCCGTTCCTCCAATCGGAAAACCGTTCCGATTTCGAGCGCGATTCGGCGCGTATCAAGGAGCTCGCGAAACGAACCGAAGCGCACCTGGAGGATCTCCGCCGCGTGGTTCGCGAGCGGCTGGTGAAGAAGTTCGGCGCTAAGAACGTGGACGAAATTCCCAAGCCGGTGCTGCAACGGGCCGTGCGCACATTCGAAAACATTACCAACGAGGAACTTGAGCCGCTCAAGGTCTATCGCAAACGGCTCGAGCTTCACTCGCGCGAGTTGCAGCGGTACGAGCCGCTCGCCTTCAGCGTTTCGAGCGGCGGCCTGGCGGAAAAGAAGCCCGCGCAAGACATCTTCGTGCTGACAGGCGGCTCACTCGCATCGCCCGCCGAGAAGGTGACCGCGGGCGTCTTGAGCGCGGCGTGGCGCTATGCGCCCGAGGCGCGCGCGGAATTACCGGATGCAGCCGGGGGCCGGCGGACTGCGCTGGCGCGATGGATCGCGTCGCCGCGAAATCCGCTCACGGCGCGCGTGGCGGTGAACCGGATCTGGCAGTATCATTTCGGGCGTGGCATCGTGGCAACGTCCAACAACTTCGGCAAAATGGGCAAGAAGCCGACACATCCCGAGTTGCTCGATTGGCTCGCGGCCGAATTCGTCGAGCGCGGCTGGGGCGTCAAAAAATTGCACCGCGCGATCATGCTGTCCGATGCATACCAGCGCGCGAGCGAGCCTCCGCAGCCGTCGGTGGCCGCCAAGCTCGATCCCGGCAACCTGCTGCTGTCGCATTTCCCGCCGCGGCGCCTCGAGGCGGAAGAGCTGCGGGATGCAATGTTGTCCGTCTCCGGTGAGCTGAGCCTGGACGCCGGCGGCCCCGGCGCGTTTCCGGAAATCAACGGCGATGTCGCCTCGCAGGCGCGGCTCATCATGGGCACGATCGCGCCCGCGTATCAGCCCTCGCCGCTTCGGCGGCAGCGTAACCGGCGTACGATTTACACCTATCAAAAACGCAGCGTGATCGACCCGGTGATCGAGACTTTCAATGGTCCGAGCCTCAACGAATCGTGCGAGCGGCGCGAGGCGACAACCGTACCCACGCAAGCGTTCGCACTGCTGAACAGCAAGTTCTCGCGAGATACGGCGCTGGCTTTTGCGGCGCGCGTCGAGAAGGCAGCCCACGATCGCCAGGCCCAAATTCGCGAAGCATTCCGCCTCGCTTACGGACGCGCTCCCGTCGCCAGGGAGTTCGCGCTGTTCGCGTCGTACCTTGACCGAATGACCGTGTATCATCGCGCGACACCGGCTGCGCCGCTTCGCTCCCGGACGCCACTGTCGCGCGAGATGGTGACCGAGCAGACCGGCGTGCCCTTCGTTGTGACGGAAGAAGCCGAGCCTGCGCTATACGAAGAAAATCTTCATCCGGGCCAGGTATCGCCCGAGACCCGCGCGCTCGCCGATGCGATGTTTGTGCTGCTCAACTCGAACGAGTTCGCTTACGTGTATTGAGACGCTCATGATTTCCCGTCGCAACTTCCTGTTCGAAAGCGCCGCCGGTCTCGGCAGCATCGCGCTCACCTCGCTGATGCACCAGGAACAGGCTCGCGCGGGCGTGCTGGCCGCGAAGGCGCCGCATCACCCGGCCAAGGCCAAGGCGTGCATCTTTCTCCTCATGGAAGGCGGTCCAAGCCACATCGACACCTTCGATCCCAAACCCAAGCTGGCCGGCCTCCACCTGACCGAGTTCAAGCGCGACGACACGCGCTTCGCTTCGGCGATGGAGGGCGGCAGGCGCTACCTGGTAGCGTCGCCGTTCAAATTCCGCAAGTATGGCCAGTCGGGCGTTGAGATCTGCGAGCATTTCGAAAACCTGTCACATTGCGCCGACGACATCTGCTTCTATCGCGGCGCAAAGGGCGAGAGCACCAATCACCCGACCGCCCTTTACCACCTGAATACCGGCAATCCGTTCGGCGGCGATCCGGCTATGGGCGCCTGGATTCCCTACGGCCTCGGTACGGTCAACGAGAATCTACCCGCGTTCATCGTGCTCCCCGACCTGCAATATCCGCAAGGCGGAACGGCCAACTGGTCGAACGGATTTCTGCCCGCGTATTATCAGGGCGCCGCGCTGCGTCCCGCGGGCTCGCCAATTCTCGACATGGAACCGCCGCCGGGCGTCACGCGCGATCATCAACGCGCTACAATCGATCTCCTCGGCGAAATGAACCGCATCCACCAACGGCAGCACCCGGCTGACGCCGATCTGGTGGGCCGTATCGAGAACTATGAGCTCGCGTTCCGCATGCAGGCCGAGATGCCGCAGGCCGTTGCCCTCGATCGCGAGCCCGAAGCCACGCGGCGCATGTACGGTATCGGCGAGAAGGAAACCGATGCATTCGGGCGCCGCTGTCTGCTGGCGCGCCGCATGGTCGAGCGCGGTGTCCGCTTCGTGCAGGTGATCTCGTCGGGCTGGGACTCGCATGACGACATCGCGACGGCGCATTCGAATCGCATCCGCTCGATCGACAAACCGATCGCCGGATTGCTCCAGGACCTCAAGCGCACCGGCTTGCTGGATTCGACGCTGGTCATCTGGGCGGGCGAGTTCGGCCGATCCCCGGACAACGGCCAGCGGCGCGGCGGCGTGGCCTATGGCCGCGACCACAACGCGACCGCGATGACGATCTGGCTCGCCGGCGGCGGCGCGAAAGCCGGTTCCATCGCCGGCGCAACCGATGATCTTGGGCAGAAGGGCGTCGAGGTTGTCCACCCGTTACGCGACCTGCACGTCACCATCCTCCACTTGATGGGCCTCGACGATGCGAAGCTGACGTACTTCCACGCCGGCCGCTTCAAGCAGCTCAGCCAGACCGGCGGCCAGTTGATCCGGGAGTTGATCGGCTAACGGTAGCGAAGACACTCGCTGCACAAAATATGGACGTAAGCCGTAATAGCCACGGGGCGATCAATTGCTACGACAATGTCCGTCATTTATTTGAGGCTCGCAAATTAGGATGACACTCCGCACTGAACCGCGACCGTCAGGGAGCGGTTGCCACTCGCTTACGCTCGCGGTTCTGTGTCAGTTTGTCACCGTATTACGCGATCCTCAATAGCTCTGTTCAGTCTAGAGGCAGGTCTATGGCGTGAGATTGTTTAACACGGCGGTGAAAAAAAAGAGCAAAAAGTACAGATCCGGTTAAGACGGCAAATGTCCCCGGCTCAGGAGTTTCGACGAGAGTGTAATATGCGCCCTCAGGCACTTTACGAAAGTCCCAAAAAAAGTCGTCACGTTGCACTCTGGTGAAAACCCCGATTCCGTCGAGGCTAGCGTAGCCGCTTACTGTGCTTGGGTAGAAACCGTTTCCACCGACAAAGACGAGGAGTTCAATGTGAACGAACATTGGAACTCCGTAAGTAAAGGGAGCAAAA
>JBOGMR010000860.1:0-5933 GCA_050746825.1 Bryobacteraceae bacterium
GGGCGGCATCAAGGCGGGAGACGTGATCATCCGGGTCGACGACAAGCGAGTCGCGGGACCGCGGGAGGTCACCAGTTACCTGCGGTCGTCGCAGTCTAAGCGGACGTTTTCATTCACGGTCGTGCGCGAGAAGCGGGAAATGACGCTGAGCGTGACGCTCGACGACAACTCGCGCGGCGATAGCGGGCGCGGAGCCCGTTGGATGGAGAGCTTCAATCTATAGGTTGGAACGGCCGCACTGATTCCTGCCCGCTGCTAACGCGCGCGGCTCGGGGAGAGCGTTACTGAGCTGCGGCTGTGGGCGGTTGTGACCGGTTGCGGCTAACTGCCGGCCAGGTTCGTTACGACGATGCGGTGCACGCGCAAGAGCAGGTCGAGTTCGTTGCGCGGGATGCCGAGCGTCGCGGAAATCTGATCGGGGCTCTCTCCACGCCGGGACATTTGCAGGGCTTGGCTTCGCTTGCTGAGGTTGAGCCCGGACTTGAGCGGCTCGGGCGCCACCAGCAGTTTGGACTGTTCGGCCACATCGCGATACTGGGACTCCAGCTTCTTCAGCCGGCCTTCCCACTCTTCTTCCATCGATTCGAGGCGCTTGTGAAAGCGGTCCTCACTGCGCCGCAAAGCGCGACGTGCGGCGCGATGCGCCCCGTAGCAGACGGTAACGGCGATCAGCAGGATTGCCAGCGGGTACACGACGGCGAGCAGCATTCTAGTTGAGCGTCCTGAGGCGCTCTTCCCGGCTGATGACCTGTTGAATACGGACGCCGTAGTTACCGTCAACCACCACAACTTCGCCGCGCGCGACCACACAGTTGTTGACGATGATCTCGACCGGGTCGGTAATGGTGCGATTCAGCTCGATGATTGAGCCGGAATTCAGCTTCAGTGCGTCGCGCAGCGGCAGGTGAGCGCGTCCGAAAGAGACGCTGACCGGCAACTCCACTTCCATCAGAAGGTCAAGCGTCTTCGATCTTGGTGTGACAGCCCGAGGTGCGTCCGGCTGTTCGGTCCGAGAGTGGGCGGGTGAATTGGGGGTCTCGGCGGCAGCCAGTTCCAAAGGCAGGGTCGGCGCAACCAACAGCCGAATCGACGGCAGGTTGACGCGGTCGAGTTCGACCGCATCGCAAGCCATATCCGCGGGATATTTTGGATCGGGCGACAGCAGTTCCCGCGGTGAGCTGGAAGTAACTTCCTTGCCGGTACGCTGGCTCATGAGCTGGGCAAGGCCCGAGGCGGCCTGCGACAACATTTCGAGCGTGCTGCCACGCGCATCTTCCGCCCCGGCGCCGGGAATTCCAGCGGCCTCCAGGACGAACCTGCCGAAGTCCATCCAGCAGGATTCTGAAGCTCCCACCAGGATGGCGTGGTCGCTGCCTGGGCTGAATGGCATTTCATACCAGACCGAATCGGGCGGCGCGCACCCGACGCTTGGTGCGGCCTGGCGCCGGTAGGAGGGCCGCTTATCGGTCATCAATTCGATCGCGGCGCTAAGTTTTTCAAGCCAGGCGTCGACCAGCCACGAGCGGTTCTCTTGGGATTCGGTCACGTTCTAGCCGCCTCCCTTTCGGATCTCGGTCCCTGTTTTCCGCCGGCTGGGCCAGCGGCGCTCCATGTATGACCGGAGGCGTAGGATCGCCTGGGACTTCAACTGTGAGACTCTCGACTCGTGCAGGTCCATGATCGAGGCGATCTCGCGCAGCGTCAATTCCTCGTGATAGTAAAGGCTGAGCACGGTCTTCTCGACCGAGGGCATCTTCTCGATAGCCGACGCCAGGAGCCGCTCGAGTTCGGCCCGCTCGAGGAGGTGCGACGGCCAGTCCTCCTCGCGATCCGAAATCAATTGCAGCAGGTCGCGGCCTTCCTCATCTGACGAGGCGTACTCGAGGCTGCCGATGTTGACGCCCCGGATCTCGACCAGCCAATCGTGATACTCCTCCAGAGTGATCTTGAGCTCGGCGGCAACATCTTCTTCCGTGGGCGTCCGATGCAGGCGCTGTTCCGCCCGCCCGATAGCGCTCTCGATCATCTTGGCTTGCTTGCGTTTCTGACGGGGAGCCCAGTCCAGATCCCGCAGGCTGTCCAATATTGCCCCGCGAATCTTGTATTCCGCATACGTATTGAGCTTCACGTTCTGCGACGGATCGAAATGGTCTACCGCGGTGATCAAACCGACGACTCCCGTGGAAATCAAATCCTCCAGACTGACGCTTTCAGGCAGCTTGGCGTGGATTCTACGGGCGATCAGCCGCACCTGAGCGAGGTTTTCCAGGATCAGACGATCTCGTTGTTCG
The DNA here is from genome assembly GCA_050746825.1 of Bryobacteraceae bacterium. GTDB lineage: Bacteria > Acidobacteriota > Terriglobia > Bryobacterales > Bryobacteraceae > JBOGMR01. The sequence goes on from JBOGMR010000860.1 coordinate 2,292, forward strand.
GTTTGTGTCGTTGTGCTCGTCTGGTAGGTGTACATTTTGACTTCCGGCAAACCCTAGGCCACGGCGGACGTACTATGGCCCCCGGCCCACACCGCCTGCATCCACGCCGCGTCCGACCACGCCGCCGGGGATCGGCTACCCAACACCAGGTCGGCGATCCGGGCCTTGGACGCGGGCTCAAGATCGTCGGGCACTCGCTGGCCAGTGGTCAGGAACGATATCGGCAGACCAGTTCGCACAGACTCGTTCACGATCGCACCGTACGTTCCGGCTTCATCGAGACGCGTGAAGATCAGCTTGGCCGGTCTGAAAACTCCGAACCGTTCGGTCACACGAGAAAGATCGGCGGGATTTGTCGTGCACGATAGGACTAAGTGAGTGTCAATATCGGGATGATTGGCGAGATATTCAGAGAGCTCGGAAGCTAAATCGAAATCCGCAGGTCCATATCCCGGAGTGTCTATGAGCACTAGGTCTTTCCCCGAGTGTTCTTCGAGGGCCTGAAACAGGGCGGGGACGGATTCGAAGGCCTGGAAGCCCAGACCCAGTATGGTGGCATAAGAGCGGAGCTGCTCGGCGGCAGCGATGCGATGGGTATCGACCGACAGAATCTGGGTCGACTTGCGCGAGGTAAGACCGTACTTGACCGCCAGCTTGACCAGGCTGGTCGTCTTGCCGACGCCCGAGGGACCCACCAGCGCAACCACCTTGCGTCCCCCATCGGGCGAACAACCAAGCAGAGGAGACACGGTGAAGCATCGGGCGAGTTCCCGCATCAACGTGTCGCGCGTCTGGTCCGGGTCGGCGGCCACGGCCTTTCGATCGAGCTTACGAGCCGTCTGGAAGGCCAGGTCCGCGTCGATTCCCGCGGCTGTCATTTCGGAATAGACCTCATCGAGCCATGGATCGAGATTGTCGGCGTGGAACGTCGTGCGCCGCAGGGCCGCCGACATACGCTCGATCTGGTGGCGAATCTGGGCAATCTCGGCAGTGAGTCCGGCTTCTCCCACCGCGCGGGCAGCGGGCTGGCTCTGCGCCGCGGGCGGTCTAGGCTGCGGCTTGGACTCTGCGTCCGCAGCAAACACCACCTCGTAGGTTCCAAGGTGGCGCGCCTCGGCCGGCGCTTTGCGGGAGCTCATGAGCATCGCTTCGTCGCCCAATTCCTGCCGGGCCAGCCGGATGGCGGACTCGACGGTCGCTGCGTAGTACGATTTCAGTCGCATGGTCTGATTCCCCTTTGCCTCACTGGATCAAGCCGGCGGAAGCAACGCGCGTTCCAGCCGGGATTTCGTTGTGCGAGAGGATGAACAGATTGCGGATATTCGGCTCCATCAACTGGCGGAGGAAGAAACGTGCTCCGCTGCTGACCACCGCGACTACGGGTTCCTCGGCGCTGCCCATCTTTTTCGAGATCCGCTCGACAATCTCCCGAATCTTCTGTGGCGCCAGATTGAGCTGGCTGGTATGCTCGCCGTGCTCGACGGCGGCTTCAATCGTCTGCTCAATCCAAGGATCGAGGAAAAACGCGTTCAGCTCTCCAGCCGGGTTGAGGTAGGGCTTAATCACCGACCGGCCCAGGCACTGCCTCACGTATTCCGTGAGCAGTATCGGGTTGCGGGTGATGTTCCCGGCTTCGCTCAGGGCTTCCAAAATGGTAACGCCGTCCCGAATTGAAACGCGTTCTCGCAATAAGTTCTGTATTACCTTCTGCACTAATGCCAAAGGAAGCAATTTCGGAACCAAATCTTCGACCACTTTGGGATTTTCTTCGGCGACTCGATCGAGAAATTTCTTGGCGTCCTGCCGGGAGAACAGCTCGTGGGCGAGGCGCCGCGAGATCTCGACCAGGTGAGTGCCGAGCACGTTGACTGCGTCGACCACGGTGTAGCCGGCGGCGCGGGCAGCTTCGGCCTGATCGGTCCTTACCCAATAGGCGGGAATTCCGAAAGCCGGCTCGCGCGTGGGCGCGCCCTCGAAGGGTAGCGTTCCGCGGTTCAACTCGCCCCCCGGACAAATAGCCAGCTCGAACCCTTGCTGCAGCTCGAAGCGCGCGACCTCGGCGCCCTTGAGCAGAATCACGTATTCGCGCGCCCGAAGCGAAAGATTATCGGTCACGCGCACCGGAGGCAGGATATAGCCGACTTCGGTCGCGACCTGCCGCCGGATCGAGGCAATCCGGCGGAGGAGCACAGAATTCGGACCGCCCTCGACCAGCTTCACCAGCCCCAGACCCACCTCGATGGACAGCGGCTCCACCTTCAGCAGCGCCTCCAGGTTTTCCTTTGGAGCCACTTTCGGTTCCGGCGGCGCCATAGAATCGGCGGCGGCCTTTTGCCGCATGCGCCAGGCGGCTATCCCGACGCCTCCGCCGAGCAGGAGAAAAGGAATCTTCGGCATGCCGGGGAAGCCCGCCAACGCGACCAGGACGGCCGCGGCCATGAGCAGCGGTTGCGCATTGCCGAAAACCTGCTTGCGGAAGTCGGCGCCGAGTTGGGTCTCTGAAGTGGCGCGAGTGACGATCAGACCACCCGACACGGAGATCATCAGGGCCGGAATCACGGTGACCAGGCCGTCTCCGATGGTGAGAACCGTGTAGGTCTCGAGGGCCTGGCGCAGCGCCATGCCATGCTGCAATACGCCGATCAGGAACCCGGCCACGATGTTGATGATCGTGATCAGGATGCTCGCCACCGCGTCGCGCTGCGTGAATCGCGAGGCGCCGTCCATGGCCCCGTAGAACTCGGCCTCGGCGGCAATCATCTTCCGGCGCTTGCGGGCCTCGGCTTCGTCGATCAACCCGGCGTTGAGGTCCGAGTCGATCGACATCTGCTTGCCGGGCATGGCGTCGAGCGTGAACCGGGCGGTGACCTCGGAGATGCGGACCGCGCCGTGATTGATCACGACGTACTGGATCGCGATTAACACCAGGAAGATGACGACGCCGATGACATAGTTGCCGCCCACAACGAAATTGCCGAACGCTTCGATGACTTCGCCGGCTGCCGAAGTTCCGGTGTTTCCATAGAGCAGAATCGATCGTGCCGAGGAGATGTTGAGCGCCAGGCGGAAAAGCGTCATGAGCAGGAGCGTCGTGGGAAACACGCTGAACTCGACCGGGCGCGTGATGTACATCGAAACCAGAAGGACGATCACCGAAACCGTGATGTTGGCCGATATGAGCACATCGAGCAGGAACGCCGGGATCGGCATGATCATGACCACGACGATGGCCAGGACAGAGATCGGCACGGCGAGGTCGCCGAGGCTGCTCAGCCGGAATCCCTTCTGTGATGCGGAAATCGCTTGCGGCAAGGTCTATCTCCTTCCGTTCTGCAGCCGGAATATGTACGCGAGGATCTCGGCGACCGCGCGGTAAAGGGCGGGAGGAATCTCCTGGCCCACATCGACGGATTTGTAAAGTGCCTGTGCCAGCGGCGGATTCTCGACGATCGGAACCTGATGGTCGATCGCCCTCTGTTTGATACGAAGGGCCAGGTAGTTCTTGCCCTTGGCCACCACCAGCGGCGCCGCCATGCTGTCCACGTGATAGCGGATCGCGACGGCGAAGTGCGTGGGGTTCACGACTACCGCGGTTGCGGTGGGAACTTCCTTCATCATCTTGCGCCGCGCCGCGTCCCGCTG
>JBOGMR010000861.1:0-3665 GCA_050746825.1 Bryobacteraceae bacterium
CCTCATGGCCGTCCACTCCTTCCAGCTTGACGGCTTGCGCTCCGCTCGTGACAAGGGCGCCCACGGCTGTCATTGCCGCGGAGATCCCTTTCCGGAACGAGAGGAACGGCAGATCGGCGATCAAGAACTTCCCGCCGGACGCGCGAGCGACAGCGCAGGTGTGCAATGCCATGAGCGGGACGGTCGCTGCGATGGTTGTCTGGTGACCGTGCATGACCATCGCAGCCGAGTCTCCCACCAAAATGGCGTCCACACGGGAGCGTGCGACGATTCGAGCCGACCAAGCGTCGTACGCGGTGACGATGGAGATTTTCCGTCCCTCCGTTTTGAAACGCTCAAAGTGACGGACGGTATTCATCGCGTCTCGCGAACGCTACCATTGCGGCGTGCCGATTCAGGCCGAGAATCGTGGAGCGGACACGCGAGTACTGGTGGCTGGCAAGACGTGGGCGCGCCGCGATCACAGGCTGCGCGAAGGGCGGATACACGAGATAGGGTCGAAGCGGGTACCTGTCCCATGGATCAGGTCCTCCAGAACCGGCCGGATATCCAACGACTGTGGTCGCCGTTCCAGCGAATCGGCGCCATGGCCATGTTACCGCGAGATCGAATGTCCTGACACCCTAGCTGGCCGCACGTTCCGTTGGGGACGGCGACGGGCAGCACAGCCTGGGCCCGCACAACCTCGAATAAGGGTCGGCTTATGCAGGTTGTTGCAAATTGGAACGATGGGCGCCGTGGTGTGTCGACGAGGGCATGATTACTGGCTCAGCCCAAGGGTTCTAGCCGGAGCGGATCGCGATGGCGCTCCTGGGCCACAAACGCGCAGCATGTTCGACCGCTACAACATTGTCAGTGAACGCGATCTGCTCGTCGCCAGCACCCAGCTCGCCACCTACGTCGAGCAGCAGGCGAGCGCATTGTAGCCATTCGCGCCTCGCGCCCAGTTCCCACAGTTTCCACGCACGAAAAATATAACCGTCATTGATAACCGATCCGGACGCCGGTCGGACACGCCACAATCGGGAAATGATTGAGCAAATCTGGCCAGAAGTGGGGCAGTTGCCGATCGGTTATCGGCTGAGTGCCTTCTAAGCCGGGGGTCGCAGGTTCGAGTCCTGCCGGGCGCGCCATCCGCCTCCGCTCGCGCGGGAATTCACCTCGAGCTCCGGCGCGATGGCGCTGAGTGTTTTTGACGCGCCGTAGTTCCGGAGGAGCGAAGGCGGGCCGGGCGCGCCAACCCACTGCGTGCGTTGGCCACGCCCGCCACTCCTCGGGAAGCGCCGCAACTCGCATCCGGTTCCGAGTGCTGCCCGGGCGCGCCATTTCCGAAAGAATTCGCGAATTTCGATCGCCAGAATGCGGGCTTGAAGCAGCACGAGTCACGCGCAACGCTTCATGTCGGTGCACGGGGTCGTTCGCAATCTCTTTCGCGTGGGGCGTCATCTGCTGCAGGCGGCGCACCACCGTCTGTTAAGAACCCGCTCCTTCCTAGTAGCGACTTGTGGCGCGACCATAACGTCAGTTAGATTTCTCATGGCAGACCTGACTTCAATGTATAGTCCTTCCACCACGTCGAGAGGCTCTACGTGTAATTGAGAGAGAGCATGAAGGCGCATGTACTCAGCATCGGCGTTGCACTGGCGGTCTTGTCAGGCATCCGCCTCGCCACGGCGCAAGCGCCCACGAGCGTGGACGGTCTTGTTTCTGCCGCCAAGATTACCGCGGGCCTCGAGTGGCCCGGCACCTTCCTTCGTCTCTGCATCGTGCCGCCTCCCGCGGCAGGAGTAACGCCTGCGGCTGCGCCGACTGGCCCACCCGCAAAGGATAGGTGGTACGCAGAGCCCGCCAAGGTTGCGGATAATTTCTACTTCCTCGGCACGAAGATTCACAGCGCCTGGGCACTGGTTGGCAGCGAGGGGATCATCATCCTCGAGGCGCTCTATGACTACGCCGCGGGCGACGAAATTGTCGGAGGGCTCAAGAAACTCGGCCTCGACATCAAGAACGTGAAATACGTCATCATCTCGCACGCCCACGCCGATCACGACGGCGGCGCCAAATTCCTCCAGGACACGATCCCGTCCGCGCATCTGGTCTACGGTGGCCCAGATTGGGATGCCATCGATAGGTCGACGACGCACGCGGGAGGAAGGCCGAAACGCGACACCGTTGGCGCGGATTTCATGAAGCTGTCAGTCGGCGATGCTTCGGTTCAGATTGTGGCCACGCCGGGCCATACCGCGGGGACTCTATCGTTCCTCTTCGAGGTGAAGGATAACGGCAAGCCGCTGCGCGTCGCGTACGTCGGCGGCACAGCGATCCCATTCAATGGCAGCCCCGAGTACTACGACGGCTACATCGCGTCAGTGAGGAAAATGGCAAAGGCGGCCGCCGATTTCGGCGCGACGGCCCTCATGTCGAACCACACCGAGTTCGATAACGCCTACTACAAGGCCCACACCGCCGCCAGTCGGCGGCCCGGTGCAGCGAACCCCTTCGATGTCGGCGGGGCCGCCGTCGGGCGGTACTTCACGATGGTCGATGGATGCACCACTGCTGCGAAGGTGCGGGCGGTGGGCAAGAGGTAGGATCGGCGTCTGTCGGGACCCAGACATCCGCGCGCCGTCAGGGAGGAACGGACATGTGCCGACCGACTGACCGACCCGCAGCCTTCCTCCATCACACACGCGCCGCTCATTCGCGCTCCATCTAGCGTTTCAGAGTGGGGCGTGGCTACGCGTCGCACGGTGGTTGCTTGGCGAAGCCGCGGTCTAACGCCGTGGTTCCTCCGGCCGGGCCTTCGCGACTCACCCGCGAACGTGATTGCTTCTCGACTCGCAGGAGAAGATCCTCGTCACAGCCTTCAACGATAGCCGGCGTCTCGAAAGCTAAATTTAGCTTGCCACGGATGCTTCGCCTGGTGGAGCGGGATGAGGCGCATTCTCAAGGCGTCCGGCCGCTGCATGGCGATTCGGCAGAGGGGTGTTGCACCCTTCTGTTCCAGGGCTGCCAGTCAATCAACGCGAGTTAGGTTGCACCGGCGTTTTGCCCCCATTTCGTCCGGCGGCGGGTGTCACGATGCGCTGTCTGGGCTAGGCAGCGAGCTGGATGCGCCCGGAAATGGGCACCGCAAGTCTTGAGTCCCCCCGGGCGCGCCATTTCCTAAAGATTTTACGGATTCTGATCGCCGAGAAATTTTCAGGCGAACGCAAATCGAAAAAAGTGACCGGTCTCGCGAACCTCGGACGCCAAGTAGCGATCAAAGTCTTGCCTGACACCTGTGCACACGATCCTGACCGCCTGGCGCGTTTCGAGCGGGAAGCGAAGACGCTCGCTTCGTTAAAACCATCCCAACATCGCCCGGATTTACGGCCTGAGAAGGCTGACGGCATCCGTGCGCTCGTCATGGAGCTGGTCGAGGGGCCGACGCTGGCCGACCGCATTGCGCAGGGAGCCATTCCCGTTGATGAGGCTCTCCCCATCCGGGCCACGGCAACTCAAGATCGCAGCGGCGTCGACTGAAAAACCGCGACTAGTACTGTCACAATCGATGACGTGTTTGGCAGAATCACGGAACGTTTCCTCGAAGGGCCTGCGTTTTTCCGACGAAGCTCGGCGGATCATCGCAGCGCCCAGTTGCAGATGCCGGAGCAGGCCACCAG
>JBOGMR010000862.1:0-7525 GCA_050746825.1 Bryobacteraceae bacterium
TTCGGAAGAACCGTCGCTCGCGCACGGCGCGTTCGGCGCGATGGGCGGCCTGGTGACCACCGCGCGCGACCTCGCCCGCTACGTCGCCTTCCAACTCTCCGCCTTCCCTCCGCGCGATGAGGCCGAACGCCCGCCCGTGCGCCGCAGTTCCGTGCGCGAGATGCAATTTGCGTGGCGCTCGAGCGGCTTCTCTTCGAATCGCGGCGTGGCGGACGGCCTGTTGCAGATCACCGCCCGCGCCTACGGCTACGGTCTCGGCATCTCGCAGGACTGCCGCTTCTCCCACATCGTGGGCCACGGCGGCGGCTTGCCCGGCTTCGGTTCTTACATGATGTGGCTTCCCGAATACGGCGCCGGCATGTTCGCGATGGCCAACGTCACGTACGCGGGGCCGTCGGGCCCGATCAGCGAGGCCTTCGATCTTCTGCACAAGACCGGCGCGCTCGCCAGGCGCGAGCTTCCACCCTCGCCCGCGCTCACCTCCACGCGGGACGCGATCGCCCGCCTGTGGAAGAATTGGAACGGCCGCGACTTCGCCGATATCGCCGCAGGCAATCTGTTTCTCGATATCCCGGCCGAGACTCGCCGGAAAGAAATTGAGCGCATTCAGGCCGAGCTCGGCCCGTGCAGTTCCTCGAGCGACGTCCGCGCACTCAACCTGCTGCGCGGCAGCTTCCGCCTCAATTGCGAGCGCGGCTTCGCCGACGTTACCTTCACGCTGGCGCCCACGATGCCGCCGGCCGTCCAGCACCTCAGCTTCGCCACAACAAAACCGCTGGACCGCGCGATGAAAACGGCAGCCTCTGAAATCGCCGCGCAATTCGGATCGGCATCGGCCGAACGGCTCACGCCACTGGCGGCATCTTCTTTAGACCTCGCGGCGCTCGGCCGTCGTATCGACGCCGCTCGCCCCGTCTACGGCGCATGCAGGGCGGGCGAACCGGTCTCGGGCGACGGCGTGACCTCCGCCCGCGTCCGCTTGTCGTGCGATCTCGGCCAGCTCGACATCAACCTTCGCGCCGAATCCGGAAAGCTCACGGCAGTTACTCTTGCCGCCGCTCCCGGCACTTATTGCGCGCCCTAACCTTGCGGGGAGCGGAGTGCTGCGCCAAACTGAAATTCGTTACCTCGGGCGTCGCAGCCCGCACTCAGTAGCTTCTCCAGGTCCCAGAAGACTTCTTCATCTCCTTTAGTTCAAATCGCCACAGAGCCGTCACTCCGCTGTGATCCGGTTCATTCAGAATCGAATTTCTTCATTTGGAAGGACGCAGTGTTTTCCTATACTACCTACTTTCTCGAATCAAAATTCTTTCCGCCGCGGTCCTGCCTTGCTGCGCGGCTCTCGCCAACGATCACGAACGATCCCGACCCCTCAAGGGCGAGATCACCAGCAATCAGGGTATGGTGAGTCACGATCTCATAGTTCAGCTTGTCCAACTCGGCGGCCAGGGCGCCGACACGGCGTTGGTGTCTCCGGGCGGAACCTTCGAGTTTCAGGTGCGAATCGCGCGACTGGGCGGGCAGACGCTTCAAGAGGAGTTCATCGATGTCCGGAACTTCAACCCCCGCTCAGTCTTCGATTGAAGACCACGGAGGTGGAGCGTCCGGCCGGAGGAATCGTTTCGCTGCGCGAGCTGCGGCTGCGGCCTCTCAGGAAAGCGTTCGAGGCGTCGGTACGCAAGCGGAGGCGGCGCCGCCACAACCCTGAGCCCGAATCCAAGCGCCGCGTATAATCAACAGGCACATGGACTATGCATCCCTTGGCCGCACCGGGCTGCGTATCTCAAAACTCGGATTCGGCGCCTCGCCTCTTGGCGACGTATTCGGGACGACCGATCCGGCGGAGGGCATGCGCGCCGTACACTGCGCGATCGATCTGGGCATCACCTTTTTCGATGTCGCGCCGTACTATGGGCGCACGCTCGCCGAAGAGCGGCTCGGCGCCGCGCTCGAAGGCCGGCGGCGCCAGGTCGTGCTCGCGACCAAATGTGGGCGCTATGATGTCGACCAGTTCGACTTCAGCGCCGCGCGCATTCGGGCCAGCATCGATGAATCGCTGGCCCGCCTCCGCACCGATTACCTCGACCTCTTCCAGGCGCACGACATCGAGTTCGCGGACCCGCGACAGATCGTCGACGAGACGATCCCGGCCATGCGCGATCTCCAGAGACAAGGCAAAGCCCGGTTCGTGGGAATCACGGGGCTCCAGCTAGGCGTGATGCGGCGAGTGGCAGAAGCTGCGGCGGTCGACAGCGTGCTCTCCTATTGTCGCTACAACCTGCTGATCCACGACCTGGATGAGCTGCTCACTGAGTTTGCGCGCAGCCGCGGAATCGGACTGATCAACGCGTCGCCGATGCTCATGGGCGTCCTGACGCAACAAGGTCCGCCCATGTGGCATCCGGCGCCGGGGAACGTGAAGCACGCCGGCGCCACAGCGGTCACGCTATGCGCACAGCGGGGAGCCAGTGGAGGATGTGGCGATTCAGTTTTGCCTCGCGCACCCGTACGCAGCTACGACGCTGGTGGGCATGGCTACCCGCGGACAGGTCCGGCAGAACGCCGCTGCGGCCGAAGGCAAGCTCGATCAGGAGCTGATCGAGGAGATCCGCCATGTCGTGGCTCGGTCCGCAAACATCATCTGGCCGACCGGCCGGCCGGAGAATCACGACGGTGACGAGCCTTTTTGATCACCGGCTTCGGCGGCTCGATTCCCTCACCACAAGCTGCGGCGGAATCAGAATACTTCGCGCCGGAAGCGGTTTCCCCGCCTCGATGCATTCGCTGAGAAGATCCGCGGCCTTCTCGCCGATCGCGGTGCTGCTTTGATCCACGGTCGACAGCGGCACGCGCAGGAGGTCGGAGTAATGCACGTTTCCGGCCCCGATGATCGCGACATTCCCCGGCACGCTGAGACCAGCCTCAAGCACCGCCTTAATCGCGCCCGCGGCGACCGGATCGTTGTAACCGAACACGCCGTCCGGCGGATTCGGCAGGCTCAGCAAGTGCCGCATCGCTTCATAACCGGTGCTGTCGCTGTGCTGTCCGCTGATCACGTATTCGGGCGGCGTCCCAAGACTGTGCTTGGCCAGTGTGCGGCGATACCCGCGGAGGCGTCCGATCCCGGTTGGGATGGCGGGCCCACGAAGGTGCGCAATCCGCTTGCAACCCTGTTCGATCAGGTGAGTCGTCGCCAGGATGCCGATCTCTTCGTCTTTCACGCCGACGAAGTGGGCGTCCAGACCGGGTGGCAGGCGATCGATGAGTACGAACGGCACGCGGCGGCGCGCGATTGCGCCAAACAAGTCGCTCCGTCCGTTCGATTGCGCCGACGCCACGATCAGCCCATCCACGTTGCGCGACAGGAGCATCTCGCCCAGGCGCTCTTCCGCTTCCGCGTTTTCATCGGAATTCGAGATGACGACCTGGTAACCGAGCGGCTCGAATCTCCGCGCAATGCCCTTGGCCACTTCCGCGAAGAACGAATGCATCAGGTCAGGAATGATCAAACCGATCAGATAAGTGCGTCGTGTGACCAGACTTCGTGCGATCCAGTTGGGCCGGTAATCGAGCTCGCGGGCGCGTTTCAGCACCCGGTTGCGAGTCGCCTCGCTGATGTCGCTGTGGCTCCGCAGAGCCTTCGAAACAGTCATCAGCGAAACACCCAGATCCCGGGCGATGTCTTTCATTCGAGCGCTCAAACCAGTCCTCCAGTTGCGCCCAGTCGCAAGCATTTCATCCCCGCGAGCCGGCGACTGAGCCGTGCGTGGCGCAAGCCGTATCATCTACTTTACTGATTTGCGGTGCGCGATGCGAGCGGTTTTCGCGGCCGCAGCACGGCCGCGGTTCGGTTGATGTATGATGAGGCTGCGAAGGAGGTCCCATGTTGAGACGAAGAGAGTTTGTCGCGCTTGCGGCGGCTGCTCCCGCGCTCGGCGCCCCCGCGGCCCGCCTCGATTCGGTCCGAACCCGGCGCGCCGGAAAAGTCGAAACCGTTTTCAAATCTCCGGGTCCGAAGCCCAACGGACTCCAGGCGACGCGCGACGGGCTGTGGATTATCGACCAGGGCGACAATCGCGCCTATCTGGTCAGCTACGAGAATGGCAAGGTGCTGCGCGCTCTCGACACCGAAGCAGACCGGGCGAGCGGTATCACGTTCGATGGCGAGGCGATCTGGCTCGCGTCGACCTATAGCCGCGAGATCGTCCGCTCCGATGCCCAGTCCGGAAAAACGATCACGAAGTACTTCACGCCCGGCGCCGGAGTGATCTACAAGATGGCCGGCGATCCGGCGCCTCGTTCCAGTCCGCTGTTGAAGCCGTCCGGCGAGCCGCGACCCGCACGCAAGCAGAGTGGCGGTCTCCCCGATCCCCGCACCCCGGGAACCGGCGCTCACGGCCTGGAAATGAAGGACGGCAAGCTCTGGGTCGCCGTGCCGCCTTCGCGAAGCATCTATCGCATCGACCCGAAGACGTGGACCGTCGAGCTCGCCTTTCCGACCGCCGCGAATCGCCCGCATGGAGTCGGCTGGGAGGGCAAATATTTCTGGTGTACGGATTCGAACCTGAACGCATTCTTCAAGCACGATCCCGACAGCGGCGAAATCGTCGAGAAGATTCAGCTCGCCGACAGCGATCCCCTGCCGCACGGCATGACCATCTGGCAGGGCATGATGTGGTATTGCGATGACGTCGGGGTTGTTTGCCGCTTGAAGTTGTAGCAGTTCTTCCTTCGTGGAGTCGCTGGGGAACGCTTGAACTCCGCCCGGCTCGGCGGATCTCTACCCCCAAAAGACCGAGACTGTTCACGATCAAAACCCCAACGGTACGGGTACGGCCGTCGTGCCGGGGCTGACGACCGGCAAAGTGAACGTGGCGGCGCGGACCGATACGGAAGAAGTGCCACAGACAGTAACGGTGTGCCATCAAGAGCTGCTTCGTGCTGTTGACGCTTCTGCTGATGCTCATCGCGATCCTGGATTTCGGGCAGTTGCTGTTCTTCCACCGCGCGCGATGGTCACGGTGACGCAGAGGAATCAGGATCGCCTACCCCGTGACTTTCTTCACGCCGCTGCTGGTTCGATCGTGGACGACTACCGTCAACGTGGTCAAACCCGTGGAGTCGCTCGGAGCGTCGTCGTAGGCGAGCGATTCGCCAGGAAGTCCTCGACTTCGGCACGAGCCGGTGCGGAGGCCTGCGCGCCATAGCGTGTGACGGAAATTGCGGCGGCGGCGTTGGCCAGGGCGATCGCCTCCGCCATCTCCCGTCCTTCGGCCAGCGCGATTGCCAGCGCGGCGTTGAACGTGTCGCCGGCCGCCGTGGTGTCGCGCACCTGCACACGGTGTCCCGGAAAATGCCTTGAGACGTTTCCGTCCTCGAGGTAACAGCCCTGATCGCCGAGCTTGAGGATCACTGTCCGAGGGCCGAGAGCGCGCAACGCACGCCCAAGTTCCGGCGCTTCATCGACAGCAATGCGCGCGGCGGGCCTTCCGAGCAGCATCAGCGCTTCAGACTCGTTCGGGGTAAGCACATCGACGGCGGCGAGCATCGCGCGCGCCAAAGGCTGCGCAGGCGCCGGGTCGAGAATCGTCAGGAGCTGTTCCTGTCTGGCCAGATCCAGAGCCCGCGCCACGGTATCGAGCGGCGTCTCGAGCTGGAACAGCGCAACGCGCCCTCCACGGAATACCTTTCGCATGGCCTCTACATCCGAGGCAGCCAACTCGTGATTGGCGCCGGAAGCGACCACGATCGAATTCTGCCCGGCGCGGTCTACCCAGATGAACGCCACACCCGTCGGCGCGGAACGCGAGGCGTGCACCGACGTCACGTCGACGCCGGCGGCGGCGAGACTGGCCTTCAAGTGATCGGCGAAAACGTCGTAGCCGACGCGCCCGATCATCTTCACGTCTACCCTGCCCTGCCCCAACTTCCCGGCCGCGCAGGCCTGATTGGCCCCCTTACCGCCGGGGAACATCTGGAAATTGCGGCCGAGAACAGTTTCGCCGGGCGCGGGAAGAGACTCCACGGACACCACGAAGTCCATGTTGAGGCTGCCGACCACGACAATCGCAGGATTCATGAACAGCCTGGACCGGCGCTCAGCGCGCCAGGTCGATGCCGAACTTCTTCAGCTCCTCGGCGTAGTAGCGCTTGTGCAGGATGTCCCACTCCTCGCTGCCTTCCGGGATCACCCGCTTCTGGGAGCGGACCTTGTCGCGCGCGGTCCGATCCACTTTCTCTTCCATTTGAAGCAAGGTGGTGATCGAGCGCACGATTTCGAGGCGCACCTCGTTGGGATCCTTCTTCAAGCGCGCGGTTCGCAGTTTCCGAAGGCCTGCTACCAGCTTGTGCGAGATGTCGGTGATCTTGTCGCGCGACAGCTTCATGCTGTCGCCGGTGTCGCGGCCGGAGGCGCGGATCACTTTGCGCTGCATGATGAGTGTGTTCTTGATGCGGCGGAACATCTCCTGGTAGCTGACGCCCTCCTGCCGCATGTAGTCGCTGTACTGGCCGAGGATCTCGCGCACTTCGTCGTTGAGCCGATCCTCCACTTCCAGCTCGCTGACGATGATGCCGAGCGTGACTTCTGTCATCGACTCGGGACTCGAAGTCTCTATAATGTGCGGAGTCAGGTTTTTGACTATCTGGCGTGACAAATATGCGACGAACTCCCTCGCGAGCAGCATCCTTTGGGCTCTTCGGCTCCTCTTATGATTTTCGCTAGTGTAACACGCTGGGCGCCAGCGGCGTCCATGTTGCTCGTTTCGCTGATCAGTTACATCGACCGCAATACTCTGGCACTGCTGGCTCCAACCATTTTGCGGGAAACGAATCTCTCCGCCGAGCAGTATGGTTTCATCATATCCGCTTTTTCCGTTTTCTACATGATCGGAAATCCCGTTTGGGGACGCTTGCTCGACCGCATCGGTCTGCGTGCGGGAATGCTCGGCGCGGTCTCATTCTGGACGATCGCTTCGGCGGCGCACGCGTTCGCTAGCGGTTTCTGGAGCTTCGCACTCGCGCGCTCGGCGCTGGGCTTCGGCGAAGGCGCGACGTTTCCCGGCGGCTTGCGTGCCGTGACGCAAACGTTGCCTCCTCACCAGCAGGCCAGAGGCATGGCGGTCGCCTATAGCGGCGGCTCGCTCGGAGCGATCGCGACGCCGATTCTGATCACGCCCATCGCGCTGCGCTACGGATGGCGCGGCGCGTTCTGGTGCACCGGCTTGATCGGATTGATGTGGCTGATCCTGTGGTTCTTTCTCAGCCGCCGGGATGAAATTCGCCGCGACGGCGTCAAGTCGGATTCCGACGGGGCCGCATCCGCGCCGCCGCTGCGTTTTTCCGATTCGCGCGTGTGGGGGCTCATCATCGCCTACGCCCTGGGCGCGCTGCCGCTCGGATTCGTGATGTACGGCGCTTCGTTGTATCTGAACCGCGCCCTCGGAGCGTCCCAGGCGGAGATCGGTAAGGTGCTCTGGATTCCGCCGCTCGGTTGGGAGATCGGCTACTTCACCTGGGGCTGGAT
>JBOGMR010000863.1:0-9074 GCA_050746825.1 Bryobacteraceae bacterium
CCATCGCCTCACGCCGCGCAATCTCGAGAATCTCACGGTCGCGGATGATGTTGGCGATCTCAAGCGCCGGCAGTCCCGATTGCCGCGTGCCGAAGAATTCCCCCGGGCCGCGTAGCTTCAGGTCCATTTCCGCGATTGCGAATCCGTCGTTCGAATCGACGAGCGTTCGAATTCGCTCACGCGCCGCGTCACCCAGCCGTTCCGTCACCAGCATGCAGTAGCTCTGCTCGCCACCGCGTCCCACTCGCCCGCGGAGCTGGTGCAACTGCGAGAGTCCGAAGCGCTCGGCTTGTTCGATGACCATGATCGTAGCGTTCGGTACGTCAACGCCGACCTCGATCACGGTGGTGGAAACCAGAATCTTCGTCAGGCCTTGCTTGAAGCGGTCCATCGCGGCCTCCTTTTCCGCCGATCCGAGCTTGCCATGCAAGAGGCCAACCTCGACGCCGGGGAAAACTTCCTCCGCGAGGTGCCGGTGCATTTTCTCAGCGGCCTTCATCGCCTGCGTTTCCGATTCCTCGATCACCGGGTAGACGACGTACGCTTGCCGGCCCGTGTCGATCTCCTTTTTCACGAAGCTGTACACCTGCTCGATGTGATCCGCCGTGACGTGCTTGGTCTTGATCGGCTTACGGCCCGGCGGCAGCTCGTCGATCGTTGAGACGTCGAGGTCCCCGTACAACGTGAGTGCGAGAGTCCGCGGAATCGGTGTCGCGGTCATCACGAGGATGTCGGGATGTACGCCTTTCTGAGCCAGCTTCAGCCGCTGCATAACGCCGAAGCGGTGCTGCTCATCGATTACGGCAAACCCCAGGCGCGCGAACTCGACATCCTTCTCGATGAGTGCGTGCGTGCCGATAGCGACGTTTGCAAGGCCCCCGGCCAGGAGCTTTTTGAGCTGATCCTTTTCGCGGCTGGTGAACGAACCTGTCAACAGAAGGGTCACGTAGCCGAGTTTCGACAACAGATTTTTCCAATAGTAGTAATGCTGCTGCGCGAGAATTTCGGTCGGCGCCAGCACCGCGACCTGGTAACCGTTTTCGAGCGCGATGACGGCCGCCTCGGCGGCGACAATCGTTTTGCCGCTGCCGACGTCGCCCTGCAACAACCGGCTCATGGGCTTCGGAGCGGCCATATCCTGCGCGATCTCGCCGAGCACTCGCTTCTGTGCGGCGGTCGGCTTGAACGGCAGCATCGACTTGATGCGCTCGCGCGCGCGGTCGCTCAGCTCGAAAGCAATACCGGGGACCGCGCGAGCTCTGTTTCGCTTGAGCGCCAGGCCGCATTCGAGCCAGAAAAACTCCTCAAAGATGAGCCGGAAGTGGGCGGGTGAGCGAAACGCGTTGAGCAGCCGAAGGTCGCTGTCGGGCGGCGGAAAGTGCACGTCGCGCAGCGCGGTCCAGCGGTCGACCAGCCGCAGGCGCTGCCGGATCGGCTGGGGCAGATGATCTTCGACCGGCGGTACCTGGCTGAGCAGCCGGCACATCAGCGTACGCAAGACGCGCGCGCTGATCTTGTGGACAGCTTCGTACACGGGCACGATGCGCCCCGTGTGGAGACCCCCTTCGTCGTCTTCATCCTCCTGCAGGATTTCGAACTCCGGATGCAGCATCACCAGCGAGTGCGAATAATTGTCGTACTCGACCTTGCCGAACAGAGCGGCACGCTGGCCCGGCTGAAGAACGTTGGACAGATAGCCGCCGTGAAACCATTTCCCGCGCAGCGTAGCGCCCGACGAATCGGTGAAGGCTGCTTCAAACAGACCGAGATCGCGCCGGCGGAAGCCGGCGAGCCCGGCGGAGCGCACCTCGACGAGCGTCGTGGCCATCTCGCCGGGAGCAAGCTGCGCGATGGGCTTGACGTTGCTGCGGTCCTCGTAACGGAAAGGAACGTAGGCGAGAAGATCTTCGGCCGTGCGCAGACCTTTGCTCGCGAGCATGGTCGCGCGATAGGAGCCCACGCCCTTGAGCTGTGTGAGGTCGGTCGAAAGATCCACGCCCCACTCAGTGTACAATGCCCTCGTGAGATATCTGACGAAACTTCTGGTCCTCTCGGTCGCGGCGCAGTGGGTGTGTGGGGCGGAGATCCGCCTGGGCATCGTGGGTACGGATACATCCCACGTCACGGCGTTCACCCGTGTTCTGAACGATCCGTCCTCGCCCGATTACGTCGCGGGCGCACGCGTTGTAGCCGCTTACAAAGGAGGCAGCAAGGACCTGAAGGACAGCTATTCGCGCGTTGACAAATTCGCCGAGGAATTGAAGACCAAATGGAAGATCGATTTCATGCCGGACATCGGCTCGCTGTGCCGGCGCGTGGACGGAGTGTTGCTCGAAAGTCTGGATGGGCGCGTGCACTTGGAGCAGGCCAAGGCGATCATCGCGGCGGGCAAGCCGTTGTTCATCGATAAGCCTCTCGCGTCGACTCTGGAGGACGCCCGCGAGATTGCAAAGCTCGCGGAAGCGGCTGGCGTTCCGTGGTTCAGCTCATCGAGCCTGCGGTTCGGCGAGCTCGTCAACAGCCTGAAGGCGACCGACATGCTTGGCGTGACCACGTGGGGCCCCGGGCCGCTCGAAGAACATCATTACCTTGACCTGTCGTGGTACGCGATTCACCCCATCGAGATGCTTTACGCGCTGATGGGTCGTGGCTGCGAGGAAGTGACCCGCACGGCAGGCGATAACGCCGACGTCGTCGTCGGCAGGTGGAAGAACGGCCGGATCGGCACGGTGCGCGCGTTGCGCCCGTACGGCGACTACGGCGCCGTGGTGTTTCGGGCCAACGGCGTTTTGATGAGCCGGCCGAAAACGGCCGGCGGCTACCGCCCGCTTCTGATCGAGATCGTCAAGTTCTTCGAGACGCAGCAGCCGCCCGTGTCGAATGAGGAAACACTCGAGATCTTCGCGTTCATGGACGCGGCGCAGCGCAGCAAAGCGGCCGGCGGCGCGCCGATGAAGCTGCGGTGAACCTACGCTCCACACAGAACCGCGACCGTCAGGGAGCGGCGCGGAATTAAGCCCTATGGCTAAACTTCTCGAGGGCAAAACTGCCCTCATCCTGGGAATTGCCAATAAGTGGAGTCTCGCCTATTCGATCGCCCAAGCGTTTTCGCGCGAAGGCGCTCGGCTTGTGCTCACGTATCTTGGCGAGCATCAAAAGGAAGCGATCGAGTCGCTCGCGGACGGGCTGGCAGTGGACAAAATTCTCCCATGCGACGTCACCAAGGACGAGGATCTCGACCAGCTTGCGAAGACGATGAGCGCGATGGGCCGCCCGCTCGACGCGGTCGTGCACAGCCTGGCATTCGCCGACCGCGAGGATCTCGCGGGCTCGTTCGTCGATACCAGCCGCGCGGGATTCCGGGTGGCGCAGGAAGTGAGCGCGTATTCGCTGGTGGCGGTGGCGCGCGCGGTCGTGCCGTCGATGACTTCGGGCGGATCAGTGACTACGCTCACGTATCTCGGATCGGCCCGCGTGGTGCCGCATTACAACGTGATGGGCGTCGCAAAGGCATCACTCGAAGCATCGGTGCGATACCTGGCAAGCGACCTCGGGCCGAAGAACATCCGTGTAAACGCGATTTCGGCAGGGCCGGTAAAAACGGCGTCGGCGCGCGCGATCAAAGACTTTTCGTCGGTCCTGGACACCGTCTCGAAACGCGCTCCGCTGCGGCGCAACACGGACCCGGCGGAAGTCGGCGATGCAGCCGTTTTCCTCGCAAGTCACCTCGGCCGCGGGGTGACGGGCAACGTGCTGTTCGTGGATTCCGGGATGCGGATCATGGGGTTATAGGGACTCGCCTTTTGCGAGTTGTCCGGGAAGCAAGAAGGTTTTGGGGTGCGATCCGTGACCGCAGATCTTGAACGAACCAAAGTCCTTGAACCAATCACCTTCCGGTACTTCAGGCTTCGATTCGATCCACAGCCGCAATTGATTGAGATCGCCGATGCTGATCGCCCGATCGCGCATTCGGTCGATCAAGTGCTGCCGGACGGCGGCCGGCAGCTTGTCCCAGGCGTCGATCTTCGGCACTACTGGCTGCCAAAGATCATTCGCCCCATCTGATTCCCGAGGCGCTTGACCTCTCGCGGATCAGAGGCGCTCCGGAACCTCTCGGCCAGGTTCAAGAATTCCCGACGTTTTTGCTTTTCAGCTTCGATCCCGTTTTCGACGAGTTCGACCAGCATCCGGTTGGCGCTTAGCCGGCGCGCTTTCGCCATCGTGCGAAGCTGTGTCGCGACGTTCACGGGTAGACTGACACTTTGTCGCACGATTTGCTTTCTTGTCTTCACGTCACCATTATGCACCAGATTGGTGTATAGGCGCTCAGTGAAATGGATTATCCGCGCTTCGTACATGTTGCAACCGTACCGCTGGCTCAATAATTCGCTGGGAATCACTCACCGGCCGCCGCGCGATGCGGGCGGAGCGCTTTCGCCACCAGACCCACGCCGCCGAAGATCAGGACCAGCATCACGACAGTGTTGAACAGGCTCGTCGGTTGAAAATAGATGTGCAGGTTTGCGATCACTCCGGCCAGGATGAACAGCGCACCCGCGGCGGTAAGCAGCCAGCCGACGACGCTCCGGCCGTTCCAGAACAGGAGGCCGATGCCGATCACCATCGGCAGCAGCGTAATCCCGAAGGTGTTCGCTCCGGAGAAGCTCCAATATCCACCGGCGACGGTCACCTGATTCGAGAGCAAGTATCCACCGACGCAGGTCATAGCGAATCCGATCAGGAATTCGCCGAGGCCGCCTGGCGTGCCACCGACATCGCTCAAACTGCGGTCTGCCATGAGTCAGAGGATAACAGAGTCGGATCAGCGGGCGGCCAGCCAGACGTTGTCGAGCGGCCAGCCTCCCCACGGCAGCGGCTGCCAGTTCCTGACGTGTGCCGAGAGGCCGGCGCTGTCGGGCAGATGGAACAGCGGTACGACGCGATGGTCGTCCAGCACAGTTCGCTCGGCTCGGTAAAGCTCCTCGAGGTTGAGAGGACGCGCGAACGGCGCGAGCCCCAATGCGGCGCCGATCTCGGGCAGCGCTTCGAGCGGATCGAGTGACGCCATCCGCACGCGCACCAGCGATGCGCTCGCCCCTGCGGCCGCAGGTTGGATGCGGATGACGATGCCCGCCTCACGCGCGTTCACCGCGATGCGGCTTGCGACCGCTGTGGCGAGCGGATCCGAGGTATCCACGTAGAGCCCTATGGGCGAGGACCCCGACACGGGGGTGCGCCGCCGAACCGGATTGAACAGGAATGCGTAGCCGCTCAGCCATTGCGGCAGCAGCGATGCCGCGGGCGCGCCTTGCTTCTGCAGCAGCACGCCGTGTATGGCGGCGCGATCGATGGACAACGCGAGCGTCTCGCGCACCAGCGAATCTTCCACATTCAGCCTCAGCGCCATCAGCTCGACCGGCTGTGACGTCCAGACCCGGCGTCCGCCTTGCGAGGCGCGGCGCACTTCGGCGGGGCCTAGTTCGACGATGTCCGCGCGATCGAGCTCCAGGTCGAGGAGTTGATCGCGGGTAGCGCGTCCCATCTCGACGCGGATCCCATCGAGAAAGGGCCGGCCGCGCCAGTAATCGTCGTTCGCGGTCAGGACAGCGCGCTGGCCAGGCTCGAACTGCGTCACGCGGAAGGGCCCCGTACCGACCACAGCGCCGCCTGGGGTGCGGCGCGCAATGGCAGTGCGCCCACGCACAAGCTGCAGCGGGAACTGCGGTGACGGCCGTTCGCAAACGATCACGACCGAATCGCCCTGCGCGCTCGCACCCAAGGCCTCGAGCGATGCCGCCGCTGCCGACGCGGTGAGCGGCGTGCCATCGTGAAATCTCACGCCCGGACGAATGCGGAACTGCCAGCGCCGTGAATCGCCCTCCGTCCGCCAGGACACGGCGAGCGAAGGAAGGGGTTCTCCATGTTCTCCGGCGCGCACCAGGCCGTCGAACACCAGCGGCACGAGCGCGTTGTCGGCGGGCTGAAGCGTGTCCACACGCGTGCGCAGCTCAATGCGCAGCATGCCGCCGTAGCGCGGGCGCGTGGAAGCGCCGGCGCAAGCGGGCCAGCTAGCGGCCGCAAGCAACAGACAAAGCGTACGCCGCATATCGGCCTGTCGAAGTGTTGCGCGCAACAGCCAGCGCGCCGGCGCCGGACGACCAGAGCGCGGTGACTGGTCCTTGGAAATCCATCGCATCCCCCGCCGCGATCGGGCGTCCAGCCACAATGCGAAAAGCCTGCACGGCGTCGTCATTTTCCACGGGACGCGTCGCGAGCACGAGCGGGCCGCAAGGACTTTCGATGCCGGCGATGTCGCTGCCCCAGTTTGCAATCGCTTCGCCGGTCGCCAAGCGCGTGACGCCGTCCGTGCCGGCGAAAAGGCGATCGTTTGCGCGAGCCGCGGTGTAGAAAAGGGTACCGCTACCCAACCGGAAGTGGTTGGTTCCCGCGACCGCCGTCCCGCCCTCTTCGATCCACGGCTCGCCGACGGCCACGCATGTGGTTTGCGGCAGCGTGATCCGGCAGGCGATGCCGGCGAAGTGAACCGTGATTTTCGCGCTGTCGACAACGAGGCGCCCGCGATCATCGCGCACAGGCGGCCGGGAAGGCAGCGGGACCGTGGCTTCGAGCTGTTGACCACGATACAGCGCGACGCGCGAAGGCTCGAGCACGGCGAGAAGATCTCCCGCGATCGCCGCATCAAGAATCGGCGGCTCCTGCTCCCAAAGTAATCGACGGTCCACTCGCACCGGCGACGCCTCAGCCTCGGCGCCGCCTGCAATCTTGCGAACCGAGACCATGACGACGTCGCGTTCACGAACCTCGGCCGTCCAGAGGTAGTGGTGCAGACTCTCCGACAGCGTGACGCGCACTTCGGTTCCGGCGCCGGAGAGCTTCGCGCCGCGAGCCGCGAGTTCGACTTCGAAGGCGCGACGCGCGTCTCGTACCTGGGGATCGGTGAGTGAGCTGAGATTCTTCATGGAAATGGAAACTTCCGGCCCGCTGACGCCGGCGACCTTGCGCGCCAGGTCGCGGGCCGGAGTGATCAGATCGAGGAGGAGCAGCGCCAGAAGAACCACGAACTACGATTGTCGCGCAGTTCGCGGCAAGGCTCCAGCGCCCGCAAAACCGTTACCGCTCCGCGGGCGCTCCAGTGCCGAGCGCCGCCGCCGTCAGAGGCGCCGACTTGAGCACGTCGTTGGTGAAGAAGAATTTTCCGTCCATGGGCACCATCATGATCTGCACCTTCTCCGACAGCCGCTCGGCGATAATCTTTTGAATCAGCAGCGGGCTGTCCTTGAGCGCAGCGGCTTCGATGCGCAGCCGTTCTGCGTCCGCGGCCGAGGTCACCCGGATTCGGTTCGCTTCCGCCTCGGCCATCAACTTGCCGCGCTCCAGCTCCGCCTTGCTGTCGATGACCTTGGCTTGGGCCATGGCCTCCGCGTTTTTTACCGTCGATTCCTTGCGCGCTTCCGCTTCGAGGCGCGTCTGCTCGATCTGCTTTTCCTTGAGCGGGAGCGTGTGCTGCATCGCGTCAGCCTGAGCCTTGGCTTGCAGCACCGTCGTCTGCGCGTCGGCTTCCGCGCGCTTCACCTGCCGAGCCTTGTCGGCTTCCGCTTCCAGTTCGGCCGTACGCACGAGTTTCTGTTTGATTTCGACGTCAAAGTTCAGCCGCTCGTTTTCCTGCTCTTTGAGAAGGATGCTCTCGAGGCCGCGCGCATACTCCGGCGGCAGCAAGAGATCTCGCATCAGAACTTCCTTCACTTCAATGCCATCCTCGCGCAGCCGCGCCACGATCTGCTGAGTGGCACGCTTGCGGACTTCATCGCGCTTGGCCGCAAACAGCTCGCGCACCAGGTACCCGGGCGCGAGATCGCGGAACACAGTCGATGCAACCGGCGCGACGATCTGGCTATCGACTGGCTGCGGAAGGTTGGAATGGATATGGTCCAACCGGCGCGGATCGAGCCGGTAGCGTACGGCGATGGACAGTCCGACACCGAGACCTTCACGCGTCTGCACCACCAAGCCGTCCGGCTTCTTGGGATCGCTGCTGATCACGGTCGTGAAGACGCGGTCGCGGACGTCGTAGAGCGACACCGAGTCGAACAGCGGCGTGACCCAATGCACGCCGGGATACAGCGTGCCGGGCCGGGCCCCGCCGAACTCGCTCACCCGAA
Organism: Bryobacteraceae bacterium; assembly: GCA_050746825.1. Lineage (GTDB taxonomy): Bacteria > Acidobacteriota > Terriglobia > Bryobacterales > Bryobacteraceae > JBOGMR01. Next base: position 8,181 of record JBOGMR010000863.1, read on the forward strand.
TTCCCGCCATTCCCGACGGCACCACTGCAATGCCGCCGGCGATGAACAGCGGCACAAGCGCCCACGCCGACAGCTTGACCGCCGTGCGCCAGCGCGGCGGCGGGCCTTCATACGTTTCATTCCTCCGCCGGCTCTGCGCACGCAGCCAGACATGGTGCAACAAGACAGCGGCGGCCGCGCTGAAGAGCCCGGTCGCCACCATCGTGAGAATCGTTTTGATCAGAGACATCGTTCCTCCAGAAAACTTCCGGCTCAGCCGTCACTCCGCCAAAGCGGCAGCATCGACGCCGCCGAAAATCATCGCGATTTCTTCGGTCCGCTCGCTGACCAGCTCGACCACGACGCCGACCGGGACCAGCTCGAACAACTCCTCCACGTCTGCCTTGCGCATCCGGATGCAGCCATGCGATACGTTGCGTCCGATCGACCGCTGATTGTTCGTGCCGTGGATACCGTAACCCTTCTGCGAAAGGCCCATCCAGCGCGTGCCGAGCGGGTTCGCCTTGCCCGGCGCGACCACTTCTTTCGGTCCCCACCAGGTCGGGTTCGGAATGCGATTGACGATCGTGAACACGCCCACCGGCGACGGCGTCTTCGGGGCACCCACCGCGATGTCGTAAATCCTGATCACCTCGCCATCCTCAGTGAGTGCGAGCTTGCGGTCGGCAATGCTGATCACGATACGGCGTTTCGGCGCCGTCAACTCCTCGTCCTGCTGCTGCGCCATCGCTTTCGCCGCCAGCATAGCGGCGGCCACCAGAGCCGCCATCGTCGAATTGATCTTTCTCATCGTTGTCATGCCGCTGTATATGGCAGGAGCATGGCCATGTCGCAAGTAATTGATAAATAAATACTTAGATTGGGCCGCGCTCGCTCTAAAACGTGTCAACACAC
>JBOGMR010000864.1:0-5473 GCA_050746825.1 Bryobacteraceae bacterium
TGCGGTTCTTCACTGTCGACCGGAGCCTACTGTTGGATTATCCACGAAGGTCGCTGTTACGGGAACATATCTTGTCGGTCTGAGGCGCAGCCTCGGCTAGAATGCTGAGTAGACCCTATGACTCCAAACATGATCGGCGCCTATGGGGACTGGGCGGCGCAATCGATGCAAGATCCACCGCGGTTGTCGTTCCGGCAGCCGATATTCGGCAACGTCGATTCGTGGCGGGCGGTAGCCAGGGCGCGATTCCGCGAGGCTCTGCTCGGGCCGGGCGGCGCGGCGACGCCGGTCGCGGCGCCGCAGCATCAACTCGAATTCGATGGATTATCGATCGAGCACGTCCAGTGGCAATTGCCATACGGACCTCCGACAGAGGCGCTCGTCCTCAAGCCCGCCGGAGCCAAAGGAAAGTTGCCGGGGATTGTGGGACTGCATGACCATGGCGGAAACAAGTACTTCGGGCTGCGAAAGATCACGCGCATGTCGAAGGACCCGCACCCGGCGATGCTGAAGCACCAGGAGCGCTACTACGAAGGCATGGCTTGGGCGAACGAACTCGCGCGCCGCGGCTACGTCGTGCTCGTGCATGACACCTTCACCTTCGGAAGCCGGCGAATGCGGTTTGCCGATCTGCCTGGCAATATCCGGAACAATCTCGTCGAGGCCAATCCGGAGGCCGAAGATGAGATCCAGCGCTACAACCAGTTCGCCGGCGCGCACGAGCATCTGATCGCCAAGAGCCTGTTCAGCGCCGGGATGAGCTGGCCCGGGGTGTTTGTGTTTGACGATCAGCGAGCCGTGGACTACCTTGCTTCGCGGCCGGACGTGGACGCAACTCGGATCGGCTGCGGAGGGCTATCGGGTGGCGGGCTCCGCACCGTCATGCTCACCGGAGCCGACGAGCGAATCCGTTGTTCGTGCTGCGTCGGGATGATGACCACCTGGCGCGACTATCTGCTGAACAAATGCTACACGCACACATGGATGTGCTACGTGCCCGGACTGCCGCGGGATCTCGACTATCCGGAGATCCTGGGACTGGCCGCGCCCAACCCCGTGCTGGTGCTGAACAACCGGCAGGATGCGCTGTTCACCATGCCGGAGATGGAGCGTGCGGACCGGATACTCACCGAGGTGTATAAGAAAGCGGCCCGGCCGGAGCGCTACCGGGCGAGCTTCTACGATGGTCCGCATAAGTTCGACCGCGCCATGCAAAAAGAAGCCTTCGCCTGGTTTGACCAGTGGCTCAAGAGCTAGTCTGGCTGGAAAATGTGGGGCGGCCTATCGGGCCGCCTTCCTGAAAGGTCGCCGCGGCCCGCAGGGTCGCTCCCCGATTTCTCGAGCGCCACATTCTTCAGCACGTCACGACTCATACAAATCCACCGCCGTCTGCCCCCGCGCGAACCTCAGCGCCGTCTGCGCGGCGGATTGACTCCCCGCTCGCTTCCGCACATCGGTGGCCCACCGCGACAGCCCGACGAGCAACTGGTTGCGCGCCGGATGTCCCTCGCACACTTTCCATTCGTCGAAAACGATCCGCAGCGGATGCACGAGATTCCAGCCATTGTCATCCTTGAGAATCGCCTGCCCCATCTCCGGCAACAGACGATCCCCCGGGAAGCCGGCATTCAGGTATTCCCGCGTGTGCCGCCCCACGTCGCGCACCTGAATCGTCTCGATCGCGTCCAGCACCGTCCGCAGTGCCACGTCCTCGCTCGGCGCCTCCGACTTGGCTGCGGCCAGCGGCTCAGTCAGCGAGCGCGGCGCGATGTTCAGCCAGCGATCGCTGAAGAACTGCCAGGCGGCGTGATACAGCGCCTTCGCGCCTACCTTGAAGCCGCCGTAGCGCAAGGCGGGCCGAACCGAGGATGCCAGTGCCAGTTCAAAGCCCAGGCTGCCCCAACCGGGATTCAGGTTCACCGGTGTCCGCGCCATGCGGTCTGCGGCCAGCAGCACCATCGTAGTTACGATCCGATTCACATCCACGCGCGCTCTGAGCGCATCGGAAATTGCATTGAACGTCTGACTGAGATCGCCGCTCACCAACCCTTTGGCCAGCGCGTCTTCATCGTATGCGCCGGCCTGACCATTGGGTGATGTCGAGGCCAGTTCATCGACCAGCGTGTGAATCGGCTCGAACATCTTGATTGCCGCCAGGCGCAGTTCTTCCGGCGCACCGCGATCCCGCCCGAGCATCTTCGCTCCCAGGTTGCAGACGAGCTCTTCCACCTCATCCCATCCGAACTCTTCGAGCAGTTCCGCGAGATATCCCAGATGCAGCAGGTTGTTCGAGTGACCCAAAAAGAACGGTTCCACCGCGCATTCATACAGCAGCGGAATGATTTTCTCGTCGTGTCCGCCCAGCCGCCGCGCCGTGATCAGGCACTTCTCGATTCCTTCCCACGCCTTGTCCACGGAGAACGCGTGAATCCAGGCCACCAGTTTCTTCCAGGTCACCGGCGGCGGCAGCGGCTGCACCTCAGGCCGGTCGCCGGCTCGACCCGACGCGCCCGCCGCCGCCATCATGAGCGGGATGAGGCGGTCATCCGGCTCGTAGTGGCGCGCGACTTTCACACCGTTCACCAGGATGGCAAGCTCGCGGCCGCCGTCGTTGGGTCCGCGCTCCGTCGCGATGTGCCGGCCCATGTGCCGAACCACCAGTTTCAGAGTCTCCTGTTCGGATACTCCTTTCGCGAGCAGAATCGCGATCGCTTTCGACAGCGTCCAGTTGTCCTCGCTCAACAAGCCCTCTTTCAGAAGGAGGAAGTGCGCATCCTTCCGTTTTGAGCCGCCGCTGCGCACGTCGATGTAGATGGCGCTGTCGCGCACTTCGACCGGAAATGTGTCGAGGTCGTCGCATCCTCCCGTGAAACAGCCTCCGCCGCGCATGTCATAGCTCCACCCATGCCAGTCGCAGGTCAGCACGCCATTGCGAACCCTCCCGCGCGTTAACGGATACCCCATGTGCGGGCACTGATTGTCAGTCGCGTAGACGCTGCCCTGATGCTGGAACAGCGCGACGCTGCGGCCTTCGACCTTCACCGCCTTGGGAGTGCCTTCCGGAACATCTTTCAGTTCAGCCACTCTGACGAAGTTGGATGATGTATTCGACATTGGGTTCCTTGTTATCCTTCAAACGCCTCGACCGTTGTCTTGCCTTCCGCAAAGCGCATGGCGGTGTTCGTCGCGGAACCGCTGTCCTTATTCGCGCGAATGTCCGTAGCGTAGCGAGCGAGACCAACCAGAAGCTGGTAGCGCGCGGGATGCCCGGCGCAGCGCTCCCATTCGTCAAACACCGTGTGGAGCGCCGGCAACACCTTCGTGTTGGTGTCATCCCAGAGCATCGCTCGCCCCATTTCATGCAGCAGCCGGTCGCCGGAGAATCCGGTGTTCAGATATTCCAGAACCTGCCGGCCCACATCTTGCACATTGAGTGATGCCAGGGAATCGAGAATCATTCGCAGCCCGGCGTCTTCGTCCGGCACAGCGAGTGTCTCACCGCCGAGCGGAGTGCTCAACCGGCGGGCCGGAATGTTGAGCCAGCGGTCCGCGAACACCTGCCAGGCTGCGTGGAACAACCCTTTCGCCGCCACCGGATCGCCGCCATGCCGTTGCGCCGTACGCAGCGACGCGGCCAGGTTGAGCTCTGTGGTCAACACGCCCCATCCGGCGTCCACGTTAACGGGCGTGCGCGCCATCCGATCTGCCGCGAGCAGCACCAGTGTGGTGATCGCGCGATCCAGCTTCACGCCCGACTTCAGCACCGTGCTCACAGCGTCAAATGATTTCTCGATGTTGACGCTCAACAGCGCGCCGGTGAAGGCGTCTTCGTCGTATTCGCCGCCGCTGTGCGCCGCCGCTTCGACGTTCGGAAGCATCGACTTCATCAGGCCCACCGCATCGCGGCGAAATCGCTCTGGCTCGCCGCGCCGCCGCCCCACAAGCTTCGCGCTCAGATTGAACACAAGCTCGGAAGATTGCTCCCACCGGAAACTCTCGACGATTTCCGCGAGGTAGCCGAGCGTGAGCAGGTTCTCGGGAAATCCGAGGAAGTGGGGTTCGATGGCGCACTCATAGAGAAGGGGCAGGATCTTTTCGTCGTGTCCCAGATGGTGCGCCGTGAACAAGCACCGCTCGATACGTCCGGCCTGGCCATCATGAGAAAACATCCGCGTCCAACGGTCGATGTTGTCCCACGACACAGCTCCGGGCAGCGGCACGACCTCAAGACGCTCGGCAGCCCCGCCGGCCACGGAGCGAGCCGCGGTGGCGAGCACCATCAGGCGATCGGCGTCCTGGTATCGCCGTCCTACCTTGAGGCCGTTAATCAGCCGCGACACGCCACCGCCGTCTTCCGCCTCGTCCGAACTCGATATGTGCCGGCCAAGGTGCCGAAGCGCCATCTGCACGATCTCGTCTTCCGGTACGCCGCCTTTCAGCAGCAGTGCAATCGCTTTCGATATCGTCCACCGGTCTTCGCTCAGCAAACCCTGCCACAGCAGCCGCAGATGTTCGTCTCTGCGTTTGTACTGAGGATCGGGGATCTGAATCCAGATTTGATCCTGGCGAACGTCCACGGGGAATGTTCCCAGGTCGTCGCATTCGTAGTTGAAACATCCTCCGCCTTCCAGATCGAAGCTCCGGCCGTGCCAGTCGCAGGTCAGAATGCCGTTCCGCACCGCTCCACGAGTCAGCGGATAGCCCATATGCGGACACTGATTGTCGGTCGCGTAGATCCGGCCGTCAACGTTGAACAGCGCGATGCTGCGCCCTTCTGCGAGCCTGATCGCTTTCGCCTCACCCGCTGGCACATCGCTGAGCGCCGCCACCTGTGTCCACTCCGATATTTGTTTTGCCATAGGACCTCTCCCTTCTGACGATCAGAACGTTCATTTCAATCCGGACGCCCAGCCCCGGGCGATGCGAGCCATCTCGACGAAAACATCCTCCTCGCTCTTGCGGGAGCGTTTGAGAGTTCGGAAACCGTGGTCGGCGGTATCCAGCAGGTGAAGTGTCGCGCGTTTGCTAAGTTTCTTACACAGAGGTTGCAGAAGTTTCAGGTCCGCCAGCTCGTCGCGCGTGCCGCTGAGGAAGAGCATCGGGACAGTGACGGCGCTCAGGTGCTCGGCTCGCTTCGTGTCCGGCCTGCCGGGTTGGTGCAGCGGGAACGAGAAAAAAACCAGGCCGCGCACACCATCCAGAGGGGATTCGGAAGCCGCCGTGGAGGTCATCCGCCCGCCGAAGGAGTGGCCGCCGGCCAGCAGCGGCAGATCGGGGGAGGCCTCGTGAGCCGTGCCGACCGCGGATCGAACAGTGGCTGTGCAGACGTCCTTGGAGTCGCGTCCGCGGCTGTACTCCATGTACGGAAAGTTGTAGCGGAACGTTGCAATGCCTGCGTCGGCCATTCGCTCCGCGATGGTCTGGAGCGTGGCGTGTCGCATGTTCGTGCTTGCCCCGTGGCCCAGGACGAGCA
>JBOGMR010000865.1:0-4008 GCA_050746825.1 Bryobacteraceae bacterium
CTGATCGGCTTCCCGTCGGAACGGTGATCGCCATCATCTCGGAATCATGATCGGCATCAGTTCGGAATCGCGATCGCCATCACCTCGGAACGCTGATCGGCATCGCTCGGAATACGCAATCATACGCTGCAACCAACCGCTGTGGTGAATGAGGCTTACCTCAAGATTTTCCGGAATGCGGTACCACGATTTACGGAAGTTCCGGTTCGCACATGCGTGGCTGCGGCGCAGGCTGGCCCGATCGTATACGGACCGTCCTGCGCCGGATTGACTTCCTTGCTCGTGTACTACCGCCCATCCGCGCGCCGTTCGGAGGGTACGATGTCCACGAACTTGGAGCTGATCCCGTGCGACTTGTAATCCGCCTCTTCGTTTGCAAAAAAAATCTCGCCAACTTTCCTCACGCTTTTCGTTGATCAGGGTAAGAACAACTCTATGAAAAGTTCTTGAAAGCGTCACTAAGGAGAATCGACGTGAAGATCAGAACCAACTCGAAGGGGGACAGCGTACGGTGCAGTCACCACCCGCTGTCAACCAGCCTGCTCCCGCCATTAAAGATATGGTTTCGGCACGGAATACACGCGCATCCGGGGGGAAAACCGAGGACGCGAAAGGTCCACAGCACAGCGGCGGTTCTCATAGCCTTGATTCTGTCAGCCAGAGTGATGTCCGCCTGGGACATTGGATGGATCCTTCAGTACGGAAACGGCAATGTGGTTTCTTCGCTGGATCTGAGAACGGACGCTACGGGGTTGTATGTAGTTGGCGCTACGTTCCCGGCGCTCCCAGGACAGACTTTGATTGGGGGCACTACCGACACGTATGTCCGCAAAGTAGGATTCGATGGTTCCGTGCTGTGGACCCGAGAGTTTGGCACATTAGGTCTCGATTTCGGTGTGGGCTTGGCGACGGACGCCACGGGAGTGTATACAGTGGGGCAGACGACTGGAGCATTCGCAGGTTACGTCAACTCCGGTGTCCGGGACGTGTTTCTGCGAAAATACGACGCTAATGGCAACGAGCTTTGGACTCGCCAGTTCGGCACCTCCAGGACTGATTTCCCCTTCATACATGGAATTGCGGTGAGAAGTGGGGAAGTGTACGTGGCTGGCAAGACTTCGGGCACCTTCCCGGGGAGCCCGGCCGGCGAGGGAGAGGACGTGTTCCTGGCGAAACTGGATGCAATTACCGGTACTCTGATCTGGGTACGGCAGTTCGGTGTGCGTGGCTTGCCTTTTCAGAGCGGCGGCGTGACTGTCGACGAAACGGGAGTATTTGTCTCCGGCGGCCTCCAACTAGGCCCTGACTTCAAAGATCCCGTGATTGGCATGTTACGCAAGTACGACTTCGCGGGCAGTCTAATCTGGGAGCGGCAATTGCCTGGGACGCTAGGCTGCGCGGTCGCAATTTGGGGGCTTTCGGCCTATAACGGCGCGGTCTATCTCGCCGGACAGGCGAACGGCGCTTTTGTTGATGGCACTTGCAGCCCGCCTCGTTCCAGCGTAGTTGGGTTGCTGCGAAAATACAACACTCAGGGCAACCTGATCTGGAGCCGAAGGATTCAGGGAGGTTCGCTCGCAGGGCAGGACGGATTTACTGGCGCAAAGCATGTGTTCGCCACAAGCAGCGGAGTATACGTGGGGGCCAATCTGACTACGTCGTTTCCAGCCCAACTGCCTGATGTGCCGCGCTTCGATCGGAGCCGTTGTCCTGGCTTGGCCCCGGGGAACGCTTTCGCGGACAAGCTGGATGGCTACATCCGGCGGTACGATTTCGATGGCAACGTAATCTGGACCCACGAATTCGGAAGCGGCGTTTTCGAGCTGGTGACCGGCGCCGGAACGAATGGGACACATGTCTACCTGGCCGGTGACACGAGCTGCAACGTTCAGGATGACACGCTGTTTTCGGGAGGGAACAGGGACGTGTTCCTCTTGCAGTTGGCCATTGAGCCCACTTCCGTGCAGGGGAAGATCCAATTGTTGGTAGGGCAACTCGAGACTCTTCGAGATAAGGAGCGGTTGGGCGTGGGCTCCTTTACGGCGCTTATCGCACGCGTGGAAAGTACGCAGGCGGCCCTTGCAGTCGCGGATATAAGTAGAGCCCGACAAGGTCTGACGCAGTTCATCGACGACGTACAAGGCCTTATTAGCGTCGGAGAGCTGACTGCTGCCGAGGGCACTCCGCTGATTTCGAGTGCCACCGCCCTGTTAGCACTGATCTGATCCAAACGCCACGGTCTTATCCGACCATTAAAAATTTTGCCGCCCCTTAAAAAGTGCGCAAGTTCTACTTGATGATTAGCGGCTCCTGGAGTGGCTCATGTCATGACAACTGCCTGGGATCGGGCGTGGCGATGCTCAAGACTTCCAAGGAAGGCTTGAACTCCCCAACCGGTCCGATGGCCGATAGTAGGCCGATGGTTTTTGTGCAGTCGCGTTGGGCGTCATCGAGTGCAGCAGGTTAACACTGCCCCCATTCTGGCGCCCTGAGCCTTTTTCATAACTTTTCACGCATGTAGTATCAGGCCCCAAGCTCCGCCATTCGGTCTGAATCCCGAAAGACCGTTGAACACGTTACAGAGCCGCGACCGTGAGGGAGCGGTTTTTACCACGGTCTGCCTAGCCCTCGTCGTATTTGGTTGAGCAACACAGATCGGCTAGAGTAGTTGGAGGTATCTATATTGTCCCGGGCTCGGTTGTTACTTCTCCTCGCCGCCCTGCCGGCGTTTCCTCAGAGTGAAGCGGTCTTTGTGGAGACCATCGCAGGCGCGGTAGTGTTCGACAATCGCCCCGCACGAGAAACGCCGCTCATCCAACCGCAGGCAGTTTGGGTTCATCCGAGCGGCGACCTGTACATTGCAGACGGCAATTTCCTGGTGCGGCGCGTGCGCGGAGGTATCTCGACGATTGTCGCCGGCGGCGGAGCGCTGATCGACGACTCCATCCCGATTCCCGCGCGCAACGCGCATCTGGATTTTCCCGGCGGCCTGGCAGGCACAGCAAGCGGCGAGCTGTTCATCAGCGACGTGCGCCACAATCGAATTCGCCGCTTGAATCCCGACGGAACGCTCGTCACCGTCGTAGGCCGAGGTACCGAAGGCTTCAGCGGGGATGGCGGGCGCGGCGCCTTCGCAGAGTTGAGCCGTCCCAGGGCCATTGCTCTGAGCGACGCAGGCGACCTCTACATCGCGGATACGCGCAACTTCCGCATCCGGAAATTCAACCTGCGTACAGGCATTATTACCTCGGTCGCGGGCACGGGCGAGTCCGGATACAGCGGCGACGGCGGGCTCGCCACGGAAGCGAAGGTCGGCGAGGTGGGCGCCGTTGCCGTGGACGCGGCGGGCAACCTCTATCTCACCGACACCGAAAACTTCGTGGTCCGCAAGGTGTCCGGCAACGGCGTCATTACAACGGTCGCGGGCAATCGCCGCTACGGCTTCAGCGGCGACGGCGGTCCCGCTACCCAGGCGTCGATCAGTGGGGGTTGGGGACTCGCCCTGGACGCAGCCGGCAACCTCTACCTCGCCGACAGCGAGAACTCCCGCATTCGCGTCGTGAACCCGAGCGGCGTGATCAACACCTATGCAGGCCGCGGCGTCACTGCTGGCCAGCCCAAGAATCCGGGTGTCGAAAATGTAGCAGCCACCGAGGTTGTTCTCGGCATGCCGTTCGCGATTGCGCTCGATACGCGCGGCAATCTCTTCATCCCGGAAAGTATCGGCGACCTGGTGCGGCGCGTCGATGCGCAGACGCGCATTATCACTACGGTGGCGGGGACCACGAATCCATTCGACGGCATCGCTGCTTTGGACGCCCCTCTGGTCCGGCCCACCGATGTGGCTGCCGACTCCGCCGGTAATCTCTACGTCGCCGACAACGGCCACTTCCGCATCCGCAAACTCGACGCGAGCACCGGGCGCATCACGACCATCGCCGGTGACGGTATCGAAGCGGGCGCCGCCGGTTCCACTTCCAACTCGATCGGCAGTGGTCTGTCTATTTC
>JBOGMR010000866.1:0-7204 GCA_050746825.1 Bryobacteraceae bacterium
GGCTTCCGGCTGAGGTCCAGGTTAAAGTGTTTGCCGAGGAGCCGCAGGTAGTTGTCGTGATACTCGAATGACGCGTACAGATCGTTCCAGGCGTGGTCGAGCCGCGCACGGGTGGCCGCGTCCAGCATGTTCCCGGCTACGAAGCGATCGTCGCGGATGTATTTCACTTTCACGACAAACTCGTCGTGCTCGGGGACGTTGTAGGTGTTGTCGAACGGTTCGGGAACCGGATCTTTGTCGGCGGGAGTCGGCTCGCCGTGCGAATTCGGAGGCCACAACGTGGCCAGCTCCATTACGGACGCCCGAAATGTGCGATAGCCTGCGCTCTGCGGGTCACCGAGAAGCGCCCAGGTCGGCCTTCCTCTGGGAGTGCCCCCATCCTCGCGGTCGGAAATCGTGATGCGAAACACCTGGTCGCGATCGCGGCCGAGTTGCGCGTCGACTTGAAACTCCAGGCCGGACGCGCCCTCGGGCATGGGCACTTCAAAAGATACCGGCGATCCGGTCGCGAAATCATCGGGACCGAGGTTGGCGCCGTCCGGACTTATTCCAAAGTTCAGTGTCCTGGCGGTCTCGTCACTCAGCACCGTTCGTAAGGGCTGCCTGGGACCGGCCGGTGGAAGGCCCCGGAAGCCCGCAGCCTGGGCGGCTGTGGGCTGGGCGGCTGTGGGCTGGGCGGCTGTGGGCTGCGCGGCGGGTTGAGCGGCGGGTGGAGTTACGGCGGGCTGGGCGCCACTTGTCTGCGGTCCGCGACCCGGCGCCCCGCGGCGAATCGCGATCGTCGGGTTCCGCCAAATCACCACAGACCTCGCGTTCGGATTGGGATTCACGGAGACAATATTCAGGTAAATCCTGGTAGGGCCCGTCGTGGGCGCACGGCCGCGGAATCTGAGGTTGTTGAACGTGAAATGGTGCGAGGCCTCCGCCTTCAGGGTGCGGTCGCTGAACTCGAGCGGGCTCTCGTCGCCGGCGCCGCCCGCCGCAAGATCGCCTCTGGCGAACAACCAGCTCGGCCACGTTGTCAGGTACTTCTGAATCTCTTCGCACTGGGTACGCACCGCCGCAGCCGACGCCTTGACGCCGCCGGCGGGGGCCGGAAGTTTCCGCCACCGCGACACGACGTCCGAAGACGGATAGCCCAACGACGGATTCTGGAGCACCGACCAGATGTGCTGCGCGAATCGCGGAGGGATACGCTCGCGAGCCGCGAGCTTCTGCAAGTCCATGCTGCCTTCACCCAAGGCGGCACGATGCTGATAGCGCCAGGCAACGTAGAACGCCCGTCCGTATTTGTCCAGGCCGAAGGGCCGTCCACCCTCGCCTGACACGGTGCGAAAGCCGTTGGCGGCGTAGATGTCCCGGATGCGCGCAACCGCCGAGAGCTCGAAGCCGGTCTTGCCGGGATCGGCGAAAAACTCGATCGGACCGGACCCGATCACAGCATGATTGGCGACGCGCTTGGCAGCCTCGAGATAGCGCTCGACATTGGCGTCCTGCATGAACTGCACGTCGCCGAAATTCGCGAATCCTTCACCGCCCACCGAGTCGCCCGTCGCGTCGATTCCGGCGTCGAGATCGAGCCCGGTCAGATCCTGAATCGTGTAGCCATACTCGCCGCTGGTCAGCCGCCGCACGGTGACCCGTCCGGGATCGCCGTCGTGCTTTTTCGCGAACGCGTTCAGCTCGGTTCGGATCCACGCAGCGGCGCGCTGGCGTTCGGCGTCCGCCGGCTGAGGCAACTTCTCGGGCGGCATTCTCTTCTGCTCGAGCACCGCCGCTACCTTCTCCCACTGCCGGAAGCCATCGCCAATCGAGGGCTGAGCGGTGAGCTGCTCGAGATTCACTCCGGCCATCGTCACGGCCTTGCCGTGGCACTGGAAGCAATACTGCTTAAATGCCGGCGGAACGCGGGAAGCGGTTTGATCCGCTCCACGCGTGTTGCCGCCCACCGAGACTGCGGCAATCACGCAGGTCAGCGTGAGCGTAACGCGCGATCGGCGAGTCTTCGCGACGTCAGGAAAAGTAACCAGTGAGGCCTCCGCCGTTCAAGTCTATCATCTCGCCGATTCGCTGGGAGAGCTGAGCGCGCCGGCCCTGTGGTATGTAATTTCTCCTTTCCGCCATGCGGAACGGAACATAACAAGCTGCGTGGGAAGGAGTTCGTCTTTTGGCAGGCCGTGTGCGGATCGATCTGACTTCGCAGGGAGCGCCCTCGGCGACGGTGACGGCGCGCGGCTTCGGAAAGACGCGCCCGGTGGTATCGAATGAAACTGCGGCGGGCCGGCGGCAGAATCGGTCGCCTGTAACGGATCCGCGTGCGTTGCGGTAGCGAAAGGAGCCATTTGCACCGCAGCCGATAGTTGAAATACTATGCGAATGTCACTCTGGGTGTTTGCATGGACCTACACAATTCCAATCGCCGGCTGAAGCTGGCGACGGGCAGACTGAAGTCTGCCCCACCAAGCGCCGGGACGAGTCCCGGCGCGGCAGGCACGAGTGCCTGCGCCACGTCCACCAGACGAAATCTGCGCAGGCTGCCCGTGGTCAGCCTGTTCCTCTTTTATCTGGGCGCCGTTCACGCGTTGCAAAATCGCGCCTGGCCGCCGCCCGTCCAGAAGGTGCCCGCCGAATCGCCGGCTCTTACGGCCGACGAAGCGATGAAGAGGTTCTTCCTGCCTCCCGGCTACCGCGTCGAACTGGTCGCGGCTGAGCCGCTGGTGAGCGATCCCATCGTGATGGATCAGGACGCCGACGGCCGACTGTACGTCGTCGAGATGCCCGCGTTTGCGATCGACGAGACGATGCGAGATTCGCGTGAGCCGATTTGCCGCGTGGCCGTTCTCGAAGATACGAACGGCGACGGGCGCATGGACAAGCGCACGGTCTTTCTCGACAAGCTGGTGTTGCCGCGCGCCGTCAAAGTGCTCGCCGATGGCGTGCTGGTCGGCGAACCGCCCAATCTCTGGTTCGCAAAGGACACGGACGGCGATCTGAAAGCCGACACCAAAGAACTCGTGCGGAAGGACTACGGACGCGCCGAGGCCAACATCGAGCACAATGCGAACGGTCTGCTGTGGGGCATGGACAACACCATCTATACGTCCGAGCACACCTGGAATCTCCGGCGCAAGCACGGCAAATTCGAAATGGAGCCCAGCCTCAGCCGCGGGCAGTGGAATCTGTCGATGGACGATGGCGGACGCATTTACCGGAACTGGAATGAGCAACCGCTGTTCGTCGACATTATTCCGGTCCGATACTTCATGCGGAATCCGAACGTTGTGCGGACACGCGGCCTGTACGACATTCTGATCGAGCGGAACGAGACGGCGATCTGGCCGGTACGTCCAACGCCGGGCTTGCAGCGCGCGTACCGTGAAGGCTTTTTGCGGCCGGACGGAACAGCCACCACCTACGCGTCCTCGGCCGATCCGCTGATTTTCCGCGGCGATCGGCTGCCCAAGGAACTGCTGGGTAACGCATTCATCGGCGAGTCGCCGAGCAATCTGGTTCATCGGCTGGTGATCGACGACGATGGAACGGGCCGCCTCAAAGCCCGCGACGCTTACGCCAAGGGCGAATTTCTTGCGTCCACCGACGAACGCTTTCGTCCCGTGAACCTCTACTCGGCGGCCGACGGCACGCTCTACGTGATCGACATGTATCGCGGAGTGGTGCAGGATATCGCGTATCAAACCGACTACCTCAACAATTACATCAAGACGCATCGTCTCGAGATGCCCGTGGGTCTGGGGCGCATTTATCGCGTGGTGCACGACTCGATGAAGCCCGGCCCGAAGCCGGCGCTGTCGAAGGCCACGCCGGCGCAGTTGATTCAGACGCTTTCTCATCCGAACGGCTGGTGGCGCGACACGGCGCAGCAACTGCTGGTTCAGCGAGACGATTCGCCGGTGGCGCCGCAGTTGAAGCAGCTTGCCCTAAACGCGAAGGACTATCGCACCAGACTTCATGCGCTCTGGACGCTCGATGGACTCGATGCGATTGACAGTGCCACGGTCGCCAGGGCGCTCGACGACAAGTCGCCGGACGTGCGCGCGTCGGCGATTCGGCTGTCGGAGCGGTGGCTGGGCGAGGCGAATCATCCGCTCGAAGCGGCCGTGCTCAAGCGGATGAACGACAACAACTGGATCGTGCGGCGTCAATTGGCCGCGTCCCTGGGCGGGCTGCCGCAAGCGGCGCGGGTGACATCGATGCTCACGCTGCTCAATCGGTACGGCGCCGATCCGATCACCGTCGATGCGGCGGTCAGCGGACTGGCCGGGCAGGAAGGGGAGATGGTCGACCGGCTGCTACAGGGTAAAGCGGCCGCGCAGCAGAACGAGGACGCGATTGCGATGCTCGCCGGCGCCATCAGCAAGAGCAGAAACCAGATCGCTGTCCAGCGGCTCTTCGAACTTGCGGCGGATTCGAATCGGGCGATGTGGCAACGCCTCGCGCTGCTTCGCGGAGTCGAGACGGGCTTTATGGGAGGATTTGGCGGCGGCGGCGGGCGTCCCGGCGGCGGAAGAGGCGGCGCCACTTCCTCGCTGTCATTCGATCGCGAGCCGGCGCCGCTGACCGCGCTGGCCGGCGGCTCTGACGAATTGGCGGCGGCGGCCAAACGAATCTCCGCGCGCGTCACGTGGCCGGGCAAACCCGCGCCGGCGGTCGAAGTTGCGCGTCTCACCGCCGAGGAGGAGAAGCGGTTTGCCGCGGGACGCGAGACCTACACTAACCTCTGCGCGGGCTGCCACCAGCCCGACGGACGAGGGCGGGAGAAGATGGCGCCGGCGCTGGTTGGCTCGCGATACGTGACCGGCAGTCCCGCGGTCGCCTCGCGCATCCTGCTGGCCGGCAAAGAAGGACCTACGGGGTTGATGCCGCCGTTTGGGGCGACGTTGTCGGATGAGCAGATCGCGTCCGTGCTCACCTACATGCGCCGGGAATGGGGCCACACCGCGTCGCCGGTGGCGCGATCGGATGTGCGAGAGGTTCGCGGATTGACAGGGAGCCATAAAGGCCCGTGGACGGAAGCGGAGCTTTCGAGGCTCCGGGGTTTTGGAGGTAATCAATGAAGAACCGCCGCCTGCAGATGCTCGCGTTAGGCGCTTTGCTGTGCGCGCCGCTTGCGGCACAGCAATCGCCTCTGCGTATTTTCATTCGCGCCAGCGTGAAAACTCACGGCCCCGGCCAGCACGACTATCCGCGGTTCCTCGCCGACTGGAAAAAGTTGCTGGCCGATCGCGGCGCCGTCGTGAATGGAAGCGAACGTTTTCCAACTGCCGGCGAATTGTCGAAGACGGATGTCCTGATCGACTACGCGGCCGACGGCGGCACGGTGAAGCCCGAGGAACGGGCGATCCTGGATTCGTATCTGAAGCGAGGCGGCGGTGTGGTCGTGATGCACGACGGCATGTGCAGCAACGACGCGTCATGGTTCGCCGGAATCATCGGCGGCGCGAAGCAGCACGGCGAGAGAAACTGGCGCGCGGGCGCGCTCAAGATCCATTTCGAAGACCGGTCCCATCCGATCGTGAACGGCGCAGAAGATTTCGAGGTGCAGGACGAGATGTTCTTCCGGCTTCGGACCGCGCCGGAGATGCACGTTCTTGCGACGAGTCCGGACCCGGAAGGCGCGGCGGTCCCGCAGCTCTGGACTTACGAGAAGACGATTCCGGGAGGGCAGCCCTATCGCGCCTTCGTGTCCCTGCAGGGACATCTGTACGCGATCTTCGAGTTGCCCGTTTATCGAACGTTGCTGTTGCGCGGCATCGCGTGGGCCGGCAAACGTCCCGCGAATTTGCTGGTCGACACGAAGGTCAGCCAATCACGCTGAGCGGCTCAGGAAGGCAGGGAGGTGGCGAAGCCATAGCCACCGGAACTACGCGCCTAAATTCGACGCCTTGCGGCCGTCCGGCGCATCGCCACGAATACTGCCAGGCCAGCCATGAAAAGCCATGTGGAAGGTTCAGGAGCCGCGGTGATGTCCAGTGCCACCAGATCGGTGCTGGGGTTGGGGTTCAAGCCGGCGAAGTTCACGTAAATGTTGTTCGCGTCGAAGGTGATTCGGCTGGCGTTAAACCCGGCCAACAAGGTTGCCGGGTTGATCGTGACACTGAGAATGTCGCCGATCGTGCCGTTCACATCGAACATGTGGAGCCCGTTGAAGGCCGTGTTTCCAAAGCCACCGCAACACGAGTTCGGAAATGTGACCAGAACATCTGTGTCATCCAAATCCACACTGTAGATTCCGATAAAAAGCGGCGCCTCGACTCCGGGTCCGACCACCACATCGATCGGCCCACCGAAGATCGCCCCCACGTTAGGCAGCTCATGGGTAAGTCGCACCGTCTCGCCTAACAGCGTGGCCTTGACCACGCTGCTGCTCGACGCAGCCAGGATGAGTGCGATTCCCAAGGTCTTCAGCATCATGTCTCCTCCGATGTCCTATTGCGACCGTACGTCACGTCTCGTATATGCAGCATAGGGGCTTGGCTGCCGTCTTGTCCCGAGAAAAAGCCGAGATTTTGCCGAGAGGGCAAGCATTTAGTCCTATGTGATATACTCGCTAGAATTCTGCGGCTGTATCCCCCCCGTACTTAATGTCGACTGGTAAAGGGGTTCTTTGCCGGCTGTCACCAGATTGGAAGGGATGAAGGAGTCACGGCGCCGCGTCTATCGCGCGAACGGTATCGAGATCGACGCGGATCTGGGTCAGATTCGTAAGAATGGTGGCGGCCCCACCTACCTCCGGCGCAAAGCGCACCGGCTGCTGATGTGCCTCATCGAGCACCGGAGCGCGCCGGTCCCTAAAGAAGAGCTGGTCCGGCTGGTCTGGGAAGGCGCTGCCATCACAGACGATACGCTGGTCAACTGCGTCCAGGAAATCCGCAAAGCGCTCGGGGATGACGCGCGGAGTCCGGTGTTTATCCGCACGATGCCGAAGACGGGGTACTGGTTCATCGCGCCGGTGGAAGAGGAGATCGTACCGGCCGGCCAGATGAACGCCGGCGCGGACGTAGCGCCCGCGGTGAAGGAGAGCGAGGGTGTGGACGCTGTGGAAGTCGCGCCCGTCGTCGAGCTGGGCCCGGTGCAGGTCCCCTCTCGCCCCAAGTGGAACCTCTGGGGAATCCTGGCCCTGGCGGCGGTTGTGGCAATTACGGCTGCTTGGAAATTCCGGCCCTCGCCTCGTCAACCTACGATG
>JBOGMR010000867.1:0-3011 GCA_050746825.1 Bryobacteraceae bacterium
CGCTCGCTCTGGTCGTTCGGACTCGCGAGCGAGCTCGTCTCCGCCGCACCCGACAAACAGGGCGTCGCGGCGGATCGTGTCATCGGCCGCGCAGCTTCGGCGCACGTGCTGGCGATCGATGCGAGCGCCACAATCGAAAGCAGGCGCCGAGCCCGGCTCATCCGCAATTCACCCGTGCCGGAACTGCAGCTTCCGTTGGCGAGCCTAGCGATCACGCCGCGGCGGCGTGTAGGGGTCCGGAGCATTCTGAGGCACGTGAGGATAGCGCTCAGTCGTCGCCGTGAAGTCCGCCACGATCCTGTCCGCCACGCTCTTCACCCAGGGATTCGCATCTTTGACGTCGGACTCCTCTTTCGGATCGGAGCGCAGATTGAACAGGCGCATCGCGAGCTCGACGGTGACGTTCGGCTCGGGCTGAAACAAGTAGTGGAACTTCCACTCGTTCCATTTCACCGCTTTGAGCTGACTTCCGGTGAAGAAGATGACGTTCTCGCGGCTCGAGTGCGCTTGCTTGCCCTCCAGGAACGGGAGTTGATTCACGCCGTCGATCGCGCGGTCCAGCGGCAGGATGTCGGCACCGATCGCGGCGGCCAGCGTCGGAAAGAAATCAATCTGATGCACCATCTCATCGGACACGCGTCCCGCGGGAATCCGGCCGGTCCAGCGAATGATGCACGGCGTCCGTATGCCGCCTTCCATGACGGTGTTGTAGAACCCGTTCCATGGTCCCGCCGAGCCGCGCCAGGGCCGCCGCATTTCCGCGCCGTTGTCCGTGCACCAGAAGACGATGGTGTTGCGCTCGATTCCGAGCCGTTGGATCGCATCGAGCACCAGACCGACGTTGTAGTCGAGATCGGCCATTGCGTCGCCGAGGTCTCCGGCACCGGTCTTTCCGGCGAACTCCGGGTGCGGCAATGCCGGGAAGTGGATCTGTGATGCGGGATAGTACAAGAAGAAGGGCCGATTCTCGCGAACGTTGCGCTCCATGAAGGCGATGCCTCGCTCGGCGGCCTCACGGTCCAGCAATGGCCGGGTTTCGACATTGAAGGGCTTCACCTTCGTGGCCGGTTGGCCGGCCTTGCCCTCCCAGATGTAGGGCTCCGCGTTGGCGGGCAGTGAGTTCGTCGAGTTCTGAGACTCGTTGCTCGAGAGGGGAATCCCGAACCACTCGTCGAAGCCCTGGTTCGTGGGCTCGCGCCGTCCGAGCCAGTCGTAGCCGCCCAGGTGCCATTTGCCGAACAGGCCACTCGCATAACCCAGCGGTTTCAGCGCTTCAGCGATCGTGATCTCCCAGAGGGTGATCCCGGCAGATTGCACGGCGCCGGTTCGTATCGCGTAACGCCCCGTGAGCAGCGCGGCGCGCGAAACCACGCAGGAATACTCGACGTTGAAATTGGTGAGGCGGATGCCCTCGGCAGCTAACTTGTCGATACGGGGCGTGGGCACACCTCGCACACTGCCGTAGGCCCCGACTTCGCCCCAGCCGAGGTTGTCGGGGAAAATCAGCACGATGTTTGGTCGCTGCTGCTGAGCTTGTCGCGCCGCTGCAAGGAGCGGCGTCAACGCGGCGATGACCAGGCAAGCGACGAGTTGGCCGCAGTACCGTGGGAGCATGTGCACCCTCCGCGCGACGCTAGCGGGGCCAGCCCGATTGTGGCACGCGCGGCATGAGCTTCAGCGCGTTCTGGTAATAGACCTTCTTCAGCACGCTGTCCGGAAGCGCGATGCCGTACAGCTTCCAGAACGCGTGGTAGTCGCGGTAGTAGTCGAAGTATTCGTCGCTGGTCTCGAAGACGCGCCAGTAATACGGATACTCCTCGGGCTGAAACGCGTCCTTGCCGAACAGGATGCGGTCCTGGAACTCGATGAAGAACTCGCGCGCCGCCCGTGGCTGGCGCCCGATGTCGTATAGAACCGCTCCGACTTCGGTGTGAACGTTCGGCATCTCCCTCATCATCTTGCCGAGGCGCCCGAGATCGTTGGCGTGCCAGCCCATGTGCGCCGCGACGAACGTGGTTTTGGGGTGTTTGCGGAACAGGTTGTCGCGCTCGGTCATCAACTGCTCGAACGTCGGGTAGCGGTCGGCCGGGTAGCGGCGTTCTGCGAACAGGGCCAGCTCGAGCCACCGCTCGTTGTCGTTGTCGATGGGCTGGAAGAACTCCTGTGGGTCGGCGGTATGGATGAACACGGGCAGCTGAAGCCGGGCGCACGCCTCCCAGATCGGATCGAGCTCGGGGTCGTCGATCCTGAGCCGCGAACCGTCCGCTTTGCGCGTCGATAGACCGAAACCCTTCGAGATTTCGCCCACGCCGACGGCGCCGGCTGCGGCGTCGGCTTCGAGCTGTGCGACGGCTCGTTCGGCCCAGCCGGGCCCGACATTGCGGAAGTCGATGCCGGTAAAAACGCGGACGCGATCCTTCATCTGCGGTGACGCGGCGATAAGGTCGAGCGTGCGCTTCAACTGGTCGCCCGACCTGCTGTCGGCCGCGATCATGAGCCTCACATTGAGACTGTCGAGCAAGACGCCGAGATTCGCGAGGCTTTCGGCCGATCCGATCTGGCCGCCCGGGTGACCGTGAAAGTCGATCGCCGGGTACTTCGCCCTGGGTACCATGTGAACGGGCGTAACGAGCGTGGAGCGCGGCCGATAATCCACGATGCTCGGACCCGGCAACTCGGGCGCCATGCAGCGCCGAGGCCTGATCTCGGTCGTGCCCGCCGGGCAGGATTCTCCGGGCTGTATGGCTGTGCCTCGTCCGCCCCCACGGCCGCCGGCCTGCGCCATCGCAGTCTCGTGGAGGAAAAGTACGGCGCTCAAACCGGCGACAATGCAAACGGTGCGCATGACCTCTCCTGACTTTAGGATCCGGTAAATTGCCACGTGCGCGCCGATCGCCGCAATCCGCCGCTCAGAAGTAGGTCTCGATCCCGAACCCGAACTGCTGGTTCCGTTCGTTCATCCGGACGAGATGGCGCAGCCGCTTCGCGCATTCCTCCGGCCGGCTCCTGGC
>JBOGMR010000868.1:0-2330 GCA_050746825.1 Bryobacteraceae bacterium
GCTCCTGACCGTGAGGCACACCTATCCGTTTGCCGGCGCGAGCGGGCAACTCAGTCGCCATTCCTCACGCAACACGGTAAGTCCCGGCGCAACGCCCTCGAAAACCACAAACGAGGAGGCGCACCACGGCAGCTAACTCGACCCGAATGCTTGAAAACCCGCCCAGTAATAGGGATGACTGGTTGCTTTTTGCTCGCGAACCCGCCGCGCCGACTGGCGGAGCGCTGCCGGCACGTCGAGCCCCGAGAGCAGCGCGGAATAAAAGGCATCCATGAGCACCACTCCATTCTCAGAGTCCACATTCCAGCGGCTTGCGACCACGCGCGAAACCCCCGCCCACAAAAGCCGCCGCACCAGGCTCTCCGGATTCATAGGACCCCGAGCTTCCCCCGTGCCTCCCGAGCACGCCGACAAAACGGCAAGCCGGCACATGGTCCAGTCCTGGCCCGCTAGCCGTTTCCCTTCCAGAACCTCAGTCCCCTGTGATTCAGTGCCGGCCGGCGCCAGTAACAGTCCGCCATTGTCCGCGTTGCTGAAGCCATGTCCTGCAAAGTGCAGGATCTCCGTTTTCGGCCGCGCCTCGTCAACCGCGGCCAACGTTGCCTCCGGTCCGGTTAACAGAATTGAACCTCGGAATCGGCCTGCGACGTGACGTCCTTCGATGATCGTTTGCGGCAACGGTGGATAGGAGCCCACAACGTCCTGCCCCAGCGCAGGATTGGCGACCACGAGGGCCCGGCTATCTGGATACACCGAGCGCGCCTTTGCCCTGCGCTGATAATCGGCCAGCGAACTGGCCGACACCACCGGGAAGCGTTCCCCCAAGTACCTCGACTCCGGATCCAGAATTGCCTGCAGCGGAATCGCGGAAATCACTCCGTCCGGCATCACAACGATCGTTCTCCCGGCTTCCAGACGATGCGCGATTGGCCGCACGAGCCAGTCGTATAATCGCCATGCCTCGTGCTGCAAAGCGGCTTCGTTCGAGGCGCGATCGGCGCACAGCCGGAGGAAGCGGTAAGCGGCGGCCTTGAGCTGTTTCTCCTCCACGTTGAGGGCTTCCCCGTGTATGCCCCGATCGTCAAACACCCACACGACCAACCCGCGCGGCAAATAGGCATAAGCGACAAACGTTTCGCGGTGCAGACCACTGGTGTGTAGATTGGATACCTCGTGCGATCCGGGCTGCTCGCCGTTGCGGTACCACTCCCAGGCCTGAAGCGCGCGAACGAAGTCGTGGCGGTTCCAGTGTTCTTCGACCAGGCTCAGGTATGCCGCCGGAGCGATCCGCATCACATCGGCCCGCTGGTCAATCGCCTTCATCGAGGCGAGGTGTACTTCGCTCAACTGGCGAGCGGACAGGTAGGCTGCTTCGGCCTCATCGGACCGGCCCAACCGCGACAGCGCTTCTCCCAACGCTCCGTGAAATCTCAGCTTCACGGGCGTGGAGTCTATGCTCAGAACCTGTTTGCCAAGACCGCTCAAGCGATCGAAAGCCGCTTTTGCCTGGCCTATTTCGGTATCGGCTTTTGCGATGTCGATTTGCGCAGTCATCCGGTGTTCCTGGGTAACCTTCGATGTTCCCAGGTCCTCGAACAACCGCTCGGCGCGGTCGAACTCCTGCGCCGCCTCTTCTAATGAACCCGTCCTTTTCGCATAGCCCGCCACAACCGTCCGCCCGAAGGCTTCGAGCAGGCGATATCGGCTCCCGGCGATAGATTCAACAGAAGCTCGACCGAAAGCCTGCGCCGCATATGGCCAATCCGAGATCTCCGACGCCCGCTGCAAATTGTAGTAGACTTGCTGTGCTCGAACGCCCGCGTAAGCGCCGGCCCAGAATTTTTTGAGCGATGCCTGACCTTGGTCCCAAATGACCACGAGATTTCCAGCGCTGGTCCTGGTAGCGGCCAGAATCCCATCGGCACGCAGTTCCAGAATCCGATACCCCGCCTTACGAGCGCGTTGCAGGGCCCGCTCTAAGTCCTCATAAGCGCCGCCATAGTCGCCTTGGCCCGATCTGCAATTTCCCAAATCGATTCCCACCTGGGCGGCAATCCAGAAATAGCCGCCGTCCGCTGCCTTCTGCTCAGCCGCCGAAGCGCGCTCAACGCATTTCGACAACCGGCGTGCGCGGTGCACCGCGTGGATGTACTCCGCCTCGACGCGAAGTGCAGCGGGAGGTTCCACGTTGGGTTGGGCTTGCGATACATTCGCCAGCGCCCTTTCGGCATCTTCCACCTGATTCGCCTTAAACGCGGCCGCCAATGCCACCAAGCCTCGCACCGTTCGTTCGCCTGGCGGCGCAGCCAGCACATCGCGCAGCCACCGAT
>JBOGMR010000869.1:0-4611 GCA_050746825.1 Bryobacteraceae bacterium
GGTGTCGGCTGCGACCATTTCGCTTCGTTCACGAAGATCGTTGCGCCCGCCGGGTCGCTGGACAGCATGATCGTTCCCCGCGCCACCGCGAGGTTGATGGTCGGAAGTCCGGAAAACTCCCGCGAGATCTCAACTTCGCGAACCATGTCCTTGAAGCCCGCGCGGCTGATGTGGATGCGGTGCCTGCCGGCCGCGGCAGACAGCGAGCACGGCGTCGTGCAGGCCGTTCCCGGCAGGCCGTCGAGCATCACGCGCGCGCCCGGCGGATCGGTGCGAACCGGAACTTCGACCGCGACAGTTCCGGGCGTCGGCGAGAGACGGGGCCGGGGTTTAGGCGGAGGCGTGGGGGCCACCTCAGGTTCGGGCTTCGGCGTCTCCGCGGCCGGTTCTGATTTTTTCGCCTCTTCCGCTTTGCCTTCCGCTTCGGGCTTCGGCTCGCCGGCAGGTTTCGATTCCTCGGCCGGCTTCGGCGGCGCCGGTGTGGGCGCCTGAGCTTCCTGAGGGCGAAACACGGTGGGCGGCGCCTTGGGCCCGGCCGTCGGTGCTTCGCTTCGGGCGTCGGTAGCGGGTGCGGGCGCGGGAGCCGGTGTGATGATCGGTTTGCCCGCGTAGTAGACAAGCCCCACAAACGCCAGTGCCAGCACCACCGTCATGAAGTACGCGATGGGGCTCTTCGATCTACGCCCGGACTCCCTTCGAGCGCGGTGCGGCGGCGGCAAAGCAACGGGCGGCGACGGCTGATCCGGCGGCGGCTCAACCGGCAGCGGTACGGCGATTTGGGTCCGCAGCGCCGTGACCGTCGGAAGGTTGGTGCTGCGGCCACGCGGCAAGCTCTTCCACCCGGGCGTTTCCGCGCACGCGGCTTCAAGCGCCTGAATCGCTGCGGTGCAGTTTTCGTAGCGCGCGTCCGGCCGCTTGGCGAGCGCGCGGTGAAGCGCCTCGTCGATCCTGTGCCCCAGGCTTGGATTGAGTACCTTCGGTGAAACAGGCTCTTCGCACACGATCTTGAACACCAGCGTGGCGAGCTGGTCGGCCTCGAACGGCCGCTCCCCGGTCAGGATCTCGTACGCGATCACGCCCAGCGAATACTGATCCGCGAAGCCGCTCACGGGTTTGCCCTGCACCTGCTCCGGCGCCATGTAATTCGGCGTGCCTACGATCAGGCCCGACTGCGTGAGCTGGTCGAGCGCCGAAATCTTCGCGATGCCGAAGTCCGCGATCTTGACCGTACCGGTTTCCGTCACCATGATGTTGGCCGGCTTGATGTCGCGGTGTACGATGCCCTTGCGATGCGCGTAGTCGAGCGCATCGGCGGTCTGGCGGAGCAGGCTGAAGATCTGGTCCTCGGGCAGGGCTTCGTTGGCCGAGAGAAGCTGTTCCAGCGTGCGCCCCGCCACGTACTCCATCGAAATGTACGCCACGTTGTCCTGCTCGGCGACGTCGTAGATGGTGACGATCCCCGGATGCGAAAGAATGCCGGCGGAGCGCGCTTCGCGGAAGAGCCGGTCGCGCTGCTTGGAGCGATGTTCGGCGCTGGCGAAATCGGCCAGGCGAATCGTCTTCAGCGCCACTTCACGACCGATATTAGGATCGAGCGCCCGGAACACGATGCCCATCGCACCCTGCCCCAGTTCGCCAACGATCTGATATCGTCCGAGCTGCTGCATCCAGCTTTTGAAACTAGCCTAGCAGAAAAGCGGCGCGCTACGTGGCGCACATTCTCGTGGCGCAGGCACTCTCCAGATTGTGGGGCCGGGCTTTCAGCCCGGTGCAAAAGTTTCTGGCGTTAGAGACACTGCCCTGAAACGGCTGGCTGCCCGCTCGTGCCTTCAGCCGGATCACCCCGCCCCCCGTGGTACACTGTGGGTTGACGCCCGCCGCCACTATGTGGAAGAAGATCTTCAACCTCTCGATCGCGATCTGTCTCATCCTGTTCGGCCTGTGGGCCTTCATGAACGGCGTCTCTGCCGCGCAAACCTGGGCCGCCCTCTCGCTCGGCACGCAAATCTACTACGGCGTCGCTCTGGTGGCCGGCGCTGCCGCGTTCTTCACCGGCGCCTGGTTGCTGATTCGCCGCAAACTCATGCCGCCAATCTGGGTGGGTGCTCCCATCGCGTTCGCCGTTCTCGCCGTAAACCAGCTCGCTGGCGTGACCCTCGACACGATCCCCTGCTACTCGCCCGGTTGACACTTCCAGAACATGGTCCTCGGCGGGGGCCTCGTGGTACTCACCGTATCCAGTTGGAGCCAATCCCGGCCGAAGGATTAACTCAATCGATCCCTTCGAGCGCGAGGAAGTGGACCCGCCCTGCCCGATCGCCGGCCACGATTGTCCGATTCCCGGCGAACGCGCAGCATTGCACGCCCGCATCGCACTTTGTCCAGCCACGCATCCAACCTTGAGTTCTCCAAATCCCGTCTCGACCTTTGCGCGAGATCCGCCCCATCCCTCCGCGCATACGAAATGAAGACCCCAATCCCCATGAATTTAGAATTCCTACACTATTGTCGACCCCTCCTACGCCGAGGGCACCGGCCACGAGCGGATGGGCCACCTCTACCTCGGCATCGAAAGTCCCTCGACCTGCTCACCCGCTACCAGACCCGCCTCCAGCGTGTCCGCAGTCGATACTGAAAACCAATGTAGGATGGATAAGTGCTCGAATGATGTTCACGTGGCGATGAGAAAGCCCGTTTTTACGCCTACAATCTTCGTCCTTGCGGCTGTTTCCTGCTTCGGGAGTCGGCTTGTTTATTCGCAGACCCTCGTAACGGCCCAGCGCGTACCCTTCACCGTGGTCAAATCGACATCTGTGGAGGAGGATGGTGTTTTCCTGACTGCAACGTATGCGTTCCGTGCCGACGGTAGCGAGGTTGTCTTTCCGGCCAAACCCGGAGATCCTTACCCGCCTCATCGCAGCGTCATAGACGTGCCATCGAGAATGATGTACAGCATTGATCCGGCATCCAAAACTTTTCACGCCGAGCGTATGACCCTTCGGCATCTTAGGAAGCAGACTACCTTCTATAAACGTTGTGAAGACATCTACGGAGCTCCGAATGCAACTGTTAGTTGCTCACCGACTGACGAGTCGGTGTTGGGTCACCGGCTCTTTCGCGTGCTATCCACGACTTCTCTCAACGACGGAACCCGCTTCGAATCTGAATACTGGGCGGCCCCCGATCTCAATTTTTATCCTCTTGCGGAAAAGAAGTCTTTGTCCGGAGACTTTCGCAATGAAAACCTGGCGCTGTCGGTAACCGTAGGCGAACCTGATCCAGCGTGGTTCGAAGTGCCAGTTGGCTATCAGCAGGTTCAGCTGCTTTCAGAATTTGTTGTGCGAGCTGACGCGGCTAGAGGACGAAAGGTTTCCGCGGATTCGGAATCGATGCGAGCTCTGGATGAAAGTATGCGCCGCCGCCAAGCTGAGGTAGAGGCCGGCCGCTAGCACTGAACACATCCGTTAGCGGCGAGTCCTTTTTACTCAGGCGATCCTGGACCGGAGAGACTAGGCCTCAGAGCACGCAATTACTTCTCGGTCGTTCGAAACGGGTTCAGTCGTTCCCCCGCCTGGCGAGCGGCCGTGGTAACCGAGGCGAGTCCAGCGGTCGTGGACTTGCGTGCGGCACTCAGGATTGCTTTGCCCACGCGAGCGGCAGCGGCACTCGTTATCGAGCCCAAAAGGCGTGCGGCAGCAAGGGTTGCGGCTCGACGCGCGCTTCGCTGGTCGAAGGTGGTTAAGGGACTGCACGCGATGCGCGCGATGATTCCCACACGCAACGTCAGATAAGCGTTTGCAGTGCCGTCAAGCATCGCGTTCGTAAGCACCGAGGCAACCGCAGTTGCACCAGGCACGAGACTCGCCAACGACGTTCCCAAGGTTGCGCTGATCACTGGCTCGACTTGCTCGGTAACATCGAGATCATCGAGTTCACTTGCCACGAATACCGTCTGCAACGTTGCCGTACAAACGAACGAGATCCTGCAACGCCGGTCGCTGATGATACAGGTGCGCGATTTGCCAAATCATGCGTGATTGCGCAACTAAGACCATGAGCGCATCTAGGCGACCATTTTGAGACACAGCCGTGCCCACGAAAACTCTTGTCGCTGTCTGCTTGATCAACTCGTCCGCTTTCGCCTCGAGTAGAAGCAAGGCCGCGTCAACTCCGGCACGATCGTCCAGAACCGCACCTGTTAGACAAGGATTGCCGGCCAAACGAGATCGCACGCGATCCAGGTAATGCTCCGTGACGGCGAAATTGCTCGTGGGTGGAGGGCGCAACGCGCGCGGAAGGCGGACAAACAACACCACAGGTACCAGAGCCACGACGGCATACAGCACCAGAAGTGTGATCAGTACGATCCGGCCGAACTGTGGGCTTAAAGTGCGGGCGAGATCAACCACCTGCGCCGTCTATTCGCGGCAAAGATGATAAGGCAGAGAACGAGGGCCGCACTACCAAGGACCAACAACCACCGAACACTCACAAATTCCTACTTCCCCCGTTTTTGCGCACCGATCCAGTCGAAATTATAGCAAGCGGTACAGGTTTCTCAAACACTCTAGTTATCAGTCTTCCCATAAGTAAGTACATTTTCTTGTAACC
>JBOGMR010000870.1:0-5518 GCA_050746825.1 Bryobacteraceae bacterium
GAGGTGGTTGCGGTACCTGGAATTCGCGTCGCAGCCGTAACGACCGGCCTGCCCTTGAGGGGCTGGGGCGACGGTATGCCGTTCCGCCTGGCGGACAAGCCGGACGAAAGGGTCGGTACCGGTTTCAAGATTGTCTCCCCTGGATACTTTCAGGCTCTGGGGTTGCCGCTCAAAGCCGGACGCTACCTCGACAAACGCGATACCGCCGGCTCGCCGGCCGTGGTGGTCGTCAACGACTCTTTTGTCAAACGGTACTTTCCCAAAGGCGACGCAATCGGCAAACGCATCCTCGTGGAAAAGATTCTCCCCACGCGGCGCGGCCTGGGCCCTCAAATCTCATGGGAGATTGTGGGCGTGGTGGTTGACGAGAAGGGCCGGGGCCTTGAGAGTCCGACCGACATCGGCGCCTACGCGAGCTTCGCGCAGAATCCGGTGGTCGGCCTGGGAATCGTCGCGAAGGGTATTGGCGACGGAGGAGCGTTGATTCAGTCGGTGGCGCGAGCTGTGAGCAGAGTCGATAAGTCGCAAGTGCTCGACCGCGCAAGGACCGTCGAGCAAATGAAGAGCGAATCCCTGATGTCGCGGCGATTGACCACGTCGCTGCTGGGCGGTCTCTCGCTACTGGCGATGCTGTTGGCTTGCGCCGGTATCTACGGTGTGCTTTCGTTTGTCACCGCGCGGCGCAGGCACGAGATGGGGATTCGCGCGGCCCTGGGCGCATCGCGTGCCGCCATAGTTCGCCTCGTGATTGGCGGGGGCGCCCTTCCAGTGTTCACCGGGATTCTAGTGGGGTTGGGCGGAGCGATTGCCTTGGCCAGATTCATTCGATCGATGCTGTTTGCGACGGACCCCATCGATGCATTGACTCTCGCCGGAGTGTCTGTTTTGTTTGTGGCCGTCGCGTTTGTGGCCTGCATCGTTCCGGCGTGGAGAGCGGCGCGCGTCGATCCAATGTCGGCGCTTCGGCAGGAATAGCTCGATCATCCGCCGCGTCGAATTCCGTTACGACGCTCTCCACTTGCCGCTCTCTGCCCTCCGATAACTCACCAAAAATGGGGCTATGGCGTGATGACACCCGGAGACCGAAAGCCTCGTGCTTCTTGTTTCCGCATTCCCGCGACACAAGTATAATCATGGATTCAATGCCCATCGACTGGTTCCCGCTGTGGCTCAGCCTTCGTGTGGCCGCATTGTCCACCGTCATCTCGCTTGGCATCGGCCTGTGGCTCGCCTACCTGCTCGCGAACCGTGAATTCCGCGGCAAGGAATTCCTCGACGCCGCTGCGACGCTGCCCCTGGTGCTGCCGCCCACCGTTCTCGGTTACTACCTGCTGGTCGTTATCGGCCGCGAAACCTGGTTCGGCCGCGCCTACGAAGCGCTGTTCGGCACTCCCCTCGTGTTCACGTGGCAGGCTGCCGTCGTCGCGGCGCTGTTCCACGCCACGCCGCTGCTCATCAAGTCCGCGCGCGCCGCGCTCGAGAGCGTCGACCGCAGCGTTGAACGAGCGGCGCGTAACCTCGGCGCGTCCGAATGGAAAGTTTTCTGGCGCGTGACGCTGCCCCTGGCGCGCCGCTCTGTTTCCGCCGCCGTGGTTCTCGCCTTTGCGCGATCGCTCGGAGACTTCGGCATCACCATCATGATCGCGGGCAACATCCCCGGGCGGACTCAGACCGTCGCCGTCGCTATCTACGACGCGGTCGAGTCCGGCAACGGCGCTCTCGCCCGCACCCTCGTCCTGGTTGTCTCGGTGGTTGCAATCTCGATTTTGTATCTGGCCAATCGCCTCGAGCGCAGACAGGCTCTGGGATGATTCAGGCGCGCATCGCCAAGCGCTTCGCAGGCGGCAAGGAATCATCCGGCTTCGCGCTCGACGTCGAATTCGAAGCCGTGCGCGGCGTAACGGTCCTGTTCGGGCCCAGCGGCGCCGGCAAGACACTCATCCTCGATTCGATCGCCGGTTTCGTGCGTCCCGATTCCGGCCGCATACTGCTCGACGACGAGATCCTGTTCGACGGCTCCGCGCGTGTCAGCCTGCGCCCGCAGCGCCGCCGCTGCGGATATGTCTTCCAGAACTACGCGCTTTTCCCCCACATGACGCTGCGCGACAACCTCTCGTTCGCCGTCGAGCATCTTCCACGGCTCGAGCGTCACCGCCGCGTCACCGAAATGATCGAGCGCTTCCGTCTTGCTCACGCGGCCGGCCGCAAACCGCACGAAGTCTCGGGCGGCGAGAAGCAGCGCTGTTCGATTGCCCGCGCGCTCATCGGCACGCCCAAGCTCCTGCTGCTCGACGAACCGGCGCGCGGCCTTGACGCGCCGTTGCGCGCGGACCTCTATGAAGTCCTCCGCCAGGTACGCCAGCAGTTCGACGTGCCTGTGCTGCTCGTCACCCACGATCTTGACGAATGCTTTGAAGTCGGCGATGTGATGATGGTGATCGAAGCCGGCCGCATCGTACAAACCGGAACGCCACTCGAAGTCACACACCGCCCTGCATCGGTCGGTGTTGCGCGGCTGCTCGGCGCGAGCAACCTGCTCGAGGCCGAGATCACCGCGCTCGATCCCGGCCGCAACACCAGCCGTCTTCGCCTGGCCGACTTCGAGCTGAACGCGCACTACCTTCCGGGCCACTTGCTCGGCGATCACGTCTGGCTCTGGGCGCCCGCCTCGGAATTGCGCGCCCGCCCGGGTTCTTCGCAAGGGGCCAGGCCCGGACCGAACCAGGTTCCTTCGCCTCTGATCCGCGTTTCGGAGCGCCTGCGCAGCGTCCGCCTGGAATTCGCGCGCAGCCTCACGGTCGAGGTGACGCGCGACGAGTTCGCCGCGCAGAAGGATAATAAAGAGTGGCTGGTGGAGTTCCCGCCGGAAGCGATTCGCGTATTGTGAAAACCTTCGACGAATACGTTACTCTTGCCGAGGCCGCGCATGGCCACATGTGCGCGGGGCAGATTCTGGGACTGCGCCTCGCACTCTACGGATTGAAGCTCCTCGGCATCGAAGAGCCGGAGGGGAAGGATCGCAAGCGGCTGGTGGCGTTCGTCGAAATCGATCGCTGCGCCACCGACGCGATCCCCATCGTTACAGGCTGCCGGATGGGCAAGCGTGCACTCAAGTTCCGCGACTTCGGCAAAGTCGCGGCCACGTTCTGCGACTTGCGCGACGACCGCGCCGTTCGTGTGGCCGCCCTGGACTCTTCCAAACAGCGCGCCCGCGAGCTGCATCCCGAGATCGAGAACAGGAACGCGCAGCAGATGCTGGCCTATCGCGAAATGCCGGACGATGAGCTGTTCCGCGCCGAGTGGGTGCGCGTGCGCATGGGCCCCGAAGAGTTCCCGGGATACAAGGGCGAACGAGCCGTGTGCGAGCAGTGCGGGGAGGGGATCAATTTCAAGCGTGAAGTAGTGCGAGACGGACGCGTCCTGTGCAAGGCGTGCGCCGGCGAGCGTTACTACGAACCGCTGTGATGCTGCGTTATTACATCACCGGCCGGCTCGCGGCCGGCGGAATCGAGCCCCTGATCGAGTGCATTGCGGCCGCGGTGGCGGACGGCGTCGATCGCATCCAGATTCGCGAGAAGGATCTTCCGGCCGGCGAGCTCTGCCGGCTGGTGCATCGCGCGGTTGCAATTGCCTCCGGCTCCGCCACGGAGATTCTGGTCAACGACCGCGCCGACGTTGCCATCGCGTGCAGGGCCCACGGTGTTCATTTGCCGGCCGGCTCGATCGCACCGCAAGACTTACGCAGCGTTCTTGCGGCGCCGGCGATCATCGGTGTTTCCTGCCATTCTCTCGATGAGGTGCGTCGCGCGCAAGGGGAAGGCGCCGATTTCGTTGTCTTCGGCCCGGTCTTCTTCACGCCGTCGAAGCACGCTTACGGCGAGCCGCTCGGTCTGGATGCCCTGGCCGCGGCAGCCGCGGCCGTCTCGATCCCCGTGCTTGCACTCGGTGGAGTTACGGCGGACAACACCAGCCAATGCGCCGCTGCGGGCGCCGCCGGTATCGCGGGGATCTCGATGTTCCAGCGTAGGGCGGGCTTCCCGCCTGGCTGAAGCCTGCTTTCCTTAGAAACCCGACACAGCGGCGCGAGCTAGCGGAACTTCGGTCGGCATCGGTTTCCTCGGCTCATCATTGATCGGGTACTCCGCAAGCGCCCTTCGAAGCGCCGGGTGACTGCCGAACAGCTCGAGGGCGTTGATCGCCGCATTTCGATAGTACCGTGCAATCGGACGAACCCCTCGCAATGATTTGAGCTGGCGTGTCACCGCCGTTTGATTGCCATCGGCCAGCGCGCCCGCCCAGCTCCGCTTGCCCGAAAGACAGTACGCACGCACTGCGCGCTCAAACAGCTCTCCCGAGAGCTTCGCCGCGGCAGGCTTAGGCAGCCCTGCTTCGTGCAGACACATTACGGCCGCTTCGATCGACGGAGTCACCAGGCCTCGCGCCAGTTCGAGCCACGCGTTGAATAACGCCATTCGCACGGTCTGGATCTCTTCCACGCGTGCGTCCAGATTGCGCAACAATTGTCGAGCCAGACGCACGGCCTGGCGATCGCCTTCAACTACGAATCGCGGTATGCCGCCGATCGGCCGCATCGAGCCCACGCTGGCGCCGGCCATTCTCAAGATATCCAGTGCGCTGCTGTCTACCTTCGAGTCGCACAGCAATACCACTTTCTTCGTGAAGTCGACTTTTGACGCCAGCCGAAGCGTGATGCTGGCGAGAATGTCTTCTGGAATACAAATTAGAATTGCATCGCAACCGTGCAACGGTTCAAAGTTTTTGGCCGGATAGCCCGCGCCGAGTGAATTTGCGATCCGGCTCGCAAGCCGGTAAGACTGGGCCGATATAGGTCCCAAATCGCGGGGCAGGTTCGGAAGGCTGGCTACAGACGAGCCGCTCACCCTCCCGCCCCCGACTAAGCCGAGTGTCATAGGGTGGTTACCCCTAGTTTACGACAATCTGGTAGCCTTCGAAAATGTCCCTTCATCTTGCCCGTATGACTGCAGAATGGAAATGGATGATATCGCGAACGGCGAGGATAGGCAACTTGATCGTTTTGGCTGTGGTTGTCACATTCGTTCCCTGGCTGACCGGATTGGCATTCCTCGATGCCGCGGTTGTAGCGCCGTTTTCAGTACTCTCGGTACTCATTGTTTCGGACTTAGTGAACGGCGCACTCACCACCGCGGATGGAGGCACACCCGGTTTGGTCGCCGCTAAAACGACTGCGGCGGTCTTATTCGGCTGGACGACGGGATTGGTAATGCTGCTCGCCTGTGTGGTTTCAGTCAGCTTTTGGAACTGGCATGGACGGATATTGTTCCCGCCTTTGACGATTCTGCTTGCCGCAGCGGCTATCAGTCTCGGGGCTTGCGGTTTGGCTGGCGCAGTGATCGCGTGGCTCCCGAAATCGGCGCGAGTGCGATTCAAACTGGTGGCAGTTGCTCTGCTCTTGTTGACGGCCGCGGCCTACACGGCGCTGCCCGCGGTGTGGCAAGATTTCCTCGCGGCCCAAACC
>JBOGMR010000871.1:0-3410 GCA_050746825.1 Bryobacteraceae bacterium
GCGCGCGACATCCGTCAGCGAGTTGACAGGCTGGTCGGTTGCGGAGCGGAAATTCTGGGCGATCGCCGGGCCGGTGCCGCCCTGGTTGCGTGTGAAGATGCCGAAGCTGTTGCGAACCACGCGCACGGTTTCGGGCGGGCTGGTCTGGCCGTTGTAGGTGACTCTTACCTCCGCATCGCCGAGAGGCGTGGACGACGGGAGAATCGCAGCGAGCTGGCCGGCGGATGTATAAATCATCAGCGCGTCGACGTTGGTTCCGCCTACGGTGACACGAACTGAGGTTCCTCCAAGATTCGCCGGCAGGGGAAAGGCGTTGATGATCTGGAGAGTGGCGGGTCCCATCTCGGCGCCGAAGATCACAAACATCCCTCCCTGCGCGACGCCGGCGTTGGGTGCGCCGAAGGGAATGTAACTGGCGGCGTTGTAAATGCCCCGGCTGCTTATCGCGGGAGCGGCGAGCGCTGTGCCGGCCGCGACAAGCAGACCAGCAAGCAGACCAGCCGCTGCACGCAGACCAGCCGCTGCAAGCAAAGAAGACACGAGTCGAGTTTTCATATACTCGATGCTATCACCGAGGCTTCGCATTCACCTTGTTCGATCCACCGGACGATGTTCTCGCGACGCCAACGCACCGCATCGACGAGCGAGCCCAGCGGCCTGGCAGGCGCGATGGTTCGGACGGTGACATTTTCGAGCGGACCACGACGATCGCGCGCCAGCAGCCGTACCGACCGGCTCAGACCGCGGATCCACGCGGAAGGCGCCGCGGACAGCACGCTGACGCCGACGATGTCCGTGGCGCCCATTTGAGCGGCAGCCCAAAGCGGCAGTGCGCCGAGAATTCCGCCGTCGACGTAAAGTCTGCCTTCGAGGCGGACCGGCGGGTAGTTGCCCGGCATCGAGCACGAGGCTGTCAAGTGCCGCCACGTCACGTCCGGGCAGCGCACCAGGCGCGACCGCAAGGCGGGCACTTCGACGATCACCACGCCGAAATCGCACTTTGGATTGAACCGCTGCGTGAGCCAGCGCGCGTTGGCTTCAAGCGACGCCCGGGCCAGCAGGACCCGTCCGGCGGTCCGCTTGTCAAGCCACCGTTCGGCGAGTTCGTCGGTTGTCGCGCCGCCCGCGATGGCCCACCCGTTGAGCGAACCCACCGAAGCGCCGACGATGATATCCGGCGCAAACCTCTCGCGTAGCGCCTTCCACGCGCCCACTTGATAGGCGCCGAATAAGCCGCCGCCCGACAGAACCAGCGCCTTCACGGTCCGACTAGCCCGGTCTTCGTTCGAGGCGTTCCAACCGCTGTTCGTGGATTTCAGCGACGTGCAGCAGGCGGGCGATGGCCTCCATCACTTCAGTCATCCTCCTGTCGCGCTCCTTGTTTTCGGCGGCCATCAATTCCACCGATTGCGTGAGCGCTTCATGCCGTTCCGCGAGTCTTTCCAGTCGTTCGTCGATCGTCATTTCGATTGGCAGCCCGAGCGTAAGGGGCTGCTACTTCAAAGTGTGACACAATGCGACAATGAAAACGTAGCATGGTTTTTGATGCCGGTGCATACGGCTCGGAAGTCAAATCGATTCTCGCGCTTGACGGCGCTGGGCAGCGGCTGATGCCGCTCGCAGCCGGCCGTTGCTCATCGAAAGAAGCGCTCGCCCGGTTGAAGAAGTCGTCGCCGAAGGGCCTTTTCGCGGGTGCGCAATCGCCTGAGGGAGCTTTAAGCGGTCTCTATCTTTACTTTTCGTGCCTCGACGAGTCGCACACCATTTCACAGGATATTTTGAGCGTAGAAGGGAGTTTCTGGCACGGCATCCTGCACCGGCAGGAACCCGACGCGGGCAACGCATCCTATTGGTTCAGGCGTGTCGGCGCGCATCCTGTGTTTCCGGCGCTTCGCGAGGCTGCGGCAGGCATCGCCGCGCGACATTCGACCTCAGGCCTCTCTGTGCCTCCGCTTTGGGATGCACTTGCGTTCATCGACATCTGCGGGAACGCGCGACGCACTCCCGGCTCGTCTCTCGAAACGGCCGCACTCGAAATCCAGCGCGCTGAGTGGCAGTTGCTGTTCGACTATTGCGCCCGAAGGGAGCGCGCTTCGCGTTGAAGAAGCTGCTGATTCTTCTCGTGCTGGCCGCAGTGGCGGGCGCCGTCGCTGTGTGGGTCGCGAAAGACGATCCCATCGAGGTACCGTTCGCCAAGGTCAAGCGCGAGACACTGGTGAGCACCCTGCAAACCAACGGCAAGGTTGAACCGTTCGAGTGGCAGCCGATTCGCACCGAGACTTCCGGCCTGGTTGAGCGCGTTCCGGTTCAGCAGGGACAGAAGGTCATGAAAGGACAGCTCGTGGTAGCATTGCGCGCCGCGGACGTGGCGTCCGAACTGGCGGCGGCGGAAGCGCAGGAAGCGAGTGCCCGCGCTGAACTGGCGGTCATCGAGCGCGGCGGACGCACCGCGGAACTGACCGAAATTGCCAACGCCATGGCGCGCGCCCGAGTGGATCTGGAAGCCGCACAGCGCGAGGTGGCGACGCTCACTCGCCTGGTCGAGAAGCAGGCCGCCCCGCGCGCCGAGCTCGAAACGGCCCGGAACAAACAGCGCCAGCTTGAAACCGGGATCGAAGCGCTCGAACGTAAGCGCGCCTCACTCGTGACTTCCACCGATCGTTCGGTTTCCGAAGCGAAGCTGCGGGAGTCTCAGGCTGCCGCGGCCTCGGCCCGCCGCCGGCTCGCCCAGTCGCAAATCTACGCGCCAATCGCCGGCGTGCTCTATAGCCTGTCCGCGCGCACCGGGGATTACCTGAACGAAGGCGCCGCGGTGGGCAACGCCGGACGTCTCGATCGATTGCGCGTGCGCGTCTACGTCGATGAACCCGAACTCGGCCGCGTTGCCGTGGGTCAGCCAATCACTTTCACCTGGGACGCCCAGCCCGGTGTCACGTGGACCGGGGTCGTCGAAAAGATGCCGATCGAAATCGTCACCGTGGGAACTCGACAAGTGGGTGAAGTGCTATGCACAATTGACAACAAGGACGGACGCCTGGTCGTCGGCACAAACGTCAACGCCGAAATTCTCACCCAGAGAATCGAAAACGCGCTGACCGTTCCGAAGGAAGCGATTCGCCGTCAGGGCGTCCAGAGCGGCGTCTACGTGCTGCGAGGCGACCGGATCGCGTGGCAGCAGGTGACCACAGGCGCGTCCAGCACGACACGCACCGCCGTCACCGGGGGCCTCGCCGAGAACGACGCCGTGGCTCTTCCCATCGATCGCCCGCTAAGCAACGGCATGCGCGTCAAACCGGTATTCCCATGAATCCTTCTTCAAAACCCTTCGACGTAGTAGGCCTCGGCCTCAACGCCACCGATACGCTCTTGCTGGTGCCCCACTTCCCGGCGTATGCGGGCAAGGCGCCGTT
>JBOGMR010000872.1:0-4734 GCA_050746825.1 Bryobacteraceae bacterium
ACCGAAGCGGTCATCATCAATGAAACCTTCGCGAGCCGTCATTTCCCGAACGAGGATCCGATCGGCCGCGCACTCCTCATCGAGACGCTGGCTCCCAATGTGGACGACTCCGGAAAGCCCGCCGCGCGGCAGATTGTGGGCATCGTCGCAGACGTCCGCGGCGAACCGTTGCGCGCGGCCTCGCAGCCTGCGATCTATCTTCCGCTCGATCAATCGCCCATCCGCTTCATCTCTCTCGCGGTTCGCGCGCGCGGCGATCCTCTCGCAATTGCCGAGACGGTGCGCCGCGCCATCGCCGCCGAAGACAAGGAACTGCCGGCGTCCGATGTGCGCTCGATGGAGTCGCGCCTGGCCGGCTTGCTCGCCGGGCCGCGCAACGCCACCGCGCTGGCGGGCGCGCTTGCGGTCCTGGCCGTCGTCCTCGCTTCTCTGGGCGTCTACGGAACGCTCTCATTTAATACCGCGCGGCGAACCCAGGAGATCGGCGTGCGCTTCGCCCTCGGCGCGCGTCAGGGTCAGGTGCTCGGACTGGTTCTCTCCGAATGCGCGCTTGTCGCTGTTTTTGGAATCGTTCCCGGTGCAGCGTTGTCGTTTGCTGCGGCGCGCCTGATCGAATCCCAGCTCTTCGACGTGAGCCCAACCGATCCGCTCACCTTCATCGCCGTGTGCGCGGGCCTGATGACTACGGCGCTCGTGTCGGGTCTGGCGCCCGCAATGCGCGCCGCTCGGGTCGACCCGATGACCGCGTTGCGTCACGACTGACGGCCGGCATCCCACAATGACCGAATCCTTTTACGGCCTGCGCTTCATCGTCATGGCGCTGCTGCTCGGCATGAATGGCTTCTTCGCGGCCGCCGAAGTGAGCCTGCTGACGGCGCGCCAGTCGCGTCTTCGCCAACTCGCCGGCGAGGGCCACCTCGGTGCGCAGGCCGCCATCAGCCTGCTCGCCAACTCAGAACGGCTCCTCTCGATGGTGCAGGTTGGCGTCACGCTGTGCAGCCTCGGACTCGGTTGGGCCGGCGAGGACACCCTGTTCCGGCTCATCGCCGAAACGTTTGCGCCCGTGCTTCAGTTCACCGGACCTGCGGTGTTGCACGGCATCAGTTTCGTTCTGGCGTTTCTTGTGATGACCTTCGCGCACGTGGTGATCGGCGAAGTGGTGCCGAAAAATCTCGCGCTTGAGAAGGCCGACAGGCTCGCCTCGGTCGTCGCCCCGGTGCTGCTGGTTTTCTACAGGATCTCGGAACCGTTCGTATTCGCGATCGAGCGCTCGGCGGCTCTATTCTCGAAAGCCATCGGCCTCAAGGGCGCGCCGCGCGCGGGCGGGCATTCGGTCGAGGAGCTGAAGCTCATCGTCAGCGCAAGCCGCGGTCCCCAGTTGCCGCAGGAGCAAGCCGATATGATCCACCGCGTGATCGATCTCGAGCGTCTCTCCGTGCGCGAGATCATGGTGCCGCGGGATCAGATCGTGTCGGCGCCCGTGGACGCGTCTTTCGACCAGGTGATGCGCACCTTTATCCGCGAGCAGCATTCGCGCCTGCCGGTGTACGAAGCTAAGCCGGAACAAATCGTCGGCGTTCTGTTTTACAAGGATCTGCTGCCGTTTTGGGCGGAGCGGCGCGAGCTGCTGGCCGCGGGCAGCCGCCCTCCGGCGTTCCGCGTCAAAAACGCGATGCGGAAACCCGTCGCCGTCCCCGAGACCAAACCCGTGCTGCAGATGCTCGAGGAATTCCGGCAGGGCAAAACGCACATCGCAATGGTCGTCAACGAATTCGGAACCATCGTGGGGATGCTGACAATTGAGGACGCGCTCGAACAGGTGGTCGGCGAGATTGCCGACGAGTACGACGTCCAGCCGGCATTGCCGCTTGCCGAAACCACGGTGCAGGAGTTCGACGGCGCGATTTCCATCCGCGACCTCGAGACACAGCACGACATCATCGTCCCCAGCGGCGCCGGCTTCGAAACTCTCGCCGGATTCCTCATGATGCGCCTCGGGCGCATCCCCTCCGTCGGCGACTTCGTTGATCAGGGCGGCCGCCGCTTCACCGTCATCGAAATGAACCGCCACCGCATCGCGCGCGTTCGGGTCGAGAAACTTCCCGCCGCGCCGGATACCTCCGCTACCGTGGATTCCACATCTACATCTACAATGAAGGAAACGGGCGCGTAGCTCAGGCGGATAGAGCATCTGCCTTCTAAGCAGAGGGTCGCTGGTTCGAGTCCAGCCGCGCCTACCATCCGTTTCGCCGCGTTGCTGAAGGGCTCTTCGCTATCTTGATTTGGAAGTAGCCGCTGAGCCTCTCATCAGCCACCTGTGTTCGCCTTGTGGATGGCTGGAGCAAATGGGGACAGCTCGTACCGGGCCATCTGGTCCAATGCTGCCGGAGACGAAATGATGGACGAAACGACGTGTCCGGCCAAAACATACACCGTAAAGCTCTACAAAGTGGTGGATTGGGGTTTGACGATCGCATTGAATATTACTTCATATCAAGACGGATGATTCCGGCCCTAACTGCTGTCTGCGGGGTGACGTGATCGTCTCCAAGTTCTACGCGCCGCGCCCGAGTGAGGATGAGCTTGAATATATTTACGCATAGAGATTGACGCCGGAAGCACTGGCCCTGCGCAAGCGTCGGAGTGCAGCAGCGCTCTGCCGGAGCGGCCTGTGACGGAACGGTTCGGTAAGGGTATACTAAGAGTGGTCACTTATGAGTAGCCGCGCGAAGTTTCTCATCGTCGTCGCCTCGACCTCACTGGTGGTGCTGCTGGTTTTTGGCGCCGTCGCAGGGAAGAGTGCATCGCCAGAAGGTCCTTACCGCCACCTCGCCGTTTTCACAGAGGTGCTCTCGCGGATCAAGAGCGAGTACGTCGAGGAGCCCGACATGAAGAGTGTCACGCTGGGCGCCCTCAATGGACTGCTCGAATCGGTGGATCCGTTCGCCAGCTATCTCAGCGCCGAACAGTACAAAGAATACGTCAAGAAGAAAGACAGCGCGAAGGGCGACGTGGGTGTGATGCTCGCCAAGCGGGCGGGTTACGTGGCTGTAGTCGCCTCGCTGCCGGGCTCTCCGGCCGCCCAGGCCGGCATCAACTCGGGCGATTGGATCGAGGCGATCAAAGGCGTCGCGACTCGCGACATGCCGCTTGCCTACGCCGAGTTGCTGTTGCGCGGCGATCCGGGAACCACCATCGAGGTTTCCGTTTTCCGCAGCCGCCGTCCCGAGCCGCAAAAGATCACGCTCAAGCGTGCAGCAGTGGCTAATCCATCCATACACAGCGAAATGATGCCGGATCAGATCGGTTATATTCGGACCGAAACGCTGGTTCCCGGCAAGCCCAACGATGTGGCTTCGGCTATCTCGAAGCTGGAAGGGCAAGGCGCCAAGCGCATCCTGCTGGATCTTCGCAATTGTTCTTTCGGCCCGCCGGAGCAGGGTGTTGAGCTGGCCAATCTATTTCTCGACAAAGGCCTGATCACGTACATCCAGGGCCAGAAAGTCCCGCGTCAGAATTTTGAAGCGGACGCGCGCAAGATGCGCACCAAGCTGCCGCTCCAGGTTCTCACCAATCGCGGAACAGCGGGGGGATGCGAAGTCGCCGCTGCAGCGTTGCTGGATAACAAGCGTGGGGAATTCGTGGGTGAACGCACTTTCGGCTCTGCCGCCGTTCGCCGCACGGTAACGCTGGACGACGGCGCCGCCATCATTCTCGCGACGGCGAAGTATTACTCGCCCAGCGGCAAAGCGATCCCCGACAATGGCGTGATGCCGCCGAAACTGCTCGTCGAAGCCGAGGCGCAAGTCGAAGTCGACGAAGACGGCAACCCGTTGCCGCAGGATGAGAATGCTCCGAAGAAAGATCCCGGCGCGTTCATCCGCAAGGCGATCGAGATGTTCGGGCACGAGAAGTAAGGCTTCCTCACCTCGCCAATTTCGAAAGTAGTGACTGCGTTATGCCTGCGCATCGCAGTTTCCGCTATTTCAGCCGCCTGATGGCAGCGGCAGCCGCCGCATCCTGGTTGATGGCTGCCGAATACCACCCAACCGTCAAATCCAATGGTCTGCCGGCGCCTGGCGTGTCCGTCACAGCGACCCAGGGCGACAAGAGACGCAGATGCGATCGCCGGACCTCATCGCCGTGATGGCGTACGGAAGCACGGGCGACGACAGCGAGGCAGACACCGGAGCGGCATTCACGCAGGACGACAGCGAGTTCAACATCTTCAACACGGATCGCAAACTGGCTGCGCTGACGACGGCCGTGAAGATGCTCTCGAGCCTCTGGGAGAAGAAAGCGCTCGTCTATTTCGCCAGCGGCATGAGCCGCACAGGGTCGACAACAGGCGCAGCTCCGCGCCAACGTTTCGTTCTCCGCGGTGGATGCGCGCGGGCTGGTGGCCAGCGCCCCCTGAGGCGATGCGGCGCAGGCGGCGAAGCGCTGCTCGATACGAACGATCTCGCGCTCGGCATCGTTCAGGCGCAGAAAGATATCGCGAGCGGCAGCTCCAGGAGGCCCTGCTGCTGGGCGATCCGGTCACCGGCCTTTCGCTCGCACTCGAGGTCAACTACTTCCGCAAAGCGCGCGATCGCTACTTCGTTCCGATTTCGCTCAAGATTCCCGGAAGCGCCATCTAAACAGAGCGTCATGAATAATTGCGTATCCGCTCCCTCATGGTCGCGGCTCGGCATCGGTTTCTGAGCCACGACCGTTAGGCAGTGGTCATTGGCA
>JBOGMR010000873.1:0-10251 GCA_050746825.1 Bryobacteraceae bacterium
CGCCGGGCGGCATCAGCGACAACCTGAACTTCAACATCCAGCCGAACGCGCCGAGCATCTTCCGCGCCAACTCGGCGCCCAGCGTGCTGCGAATCTCCGACAGCAGCCTGATCGGTGAAGACAACCCGGTGCGCAAGGGCGATGAGCTGGTCATCTTCGCCACAGGCCTCGGGCGCACGTCGCCCACGATCGACGCTGGATTGCCAGCGCCTTCCGAGCCCCTGGCCGTGGCCACAACCGAGCCTGAGGTCCGCCTCGGACGGTCGCGCCTGCACATCTCTTATGCCGGCCTGACGCCGGGAGAAGTCGGCGTCTACCAGATCAATGTTCGAGTGCCCGAAGACGTCGAGGAAGGGGACAGCGTCCCGCTCGTCATCGAGCAGGGAACCGGCTCGACCACGTTGCAGGTCCGCGTCAAACAATGACGCACCGCGATTCACGCGATTCGACAAAATAATATGCGAATGCTCTCACGATACCTTTCGACTGCCGCGCTAGCCGTCGTTCTCCCCCTCGCGCTTCCGCAGACCGGGTGGTCTCAGAAGTGGGAAGTCGGAGGTATGGCCGGCGGTGCGTTCAATAAGGACGCCACCGCCGAGAGTCCGGCGGGCGCCGGCAAAGTCGGCCTCAAGAACGGCGCCATCTTCAGCGCGTTCCTTGGCAACAACATGTACCGGCTCGTCGCCGGCGAACTCCGCTACGAATACCGCCTGGGCGACCTCAAGGTTTCCAGCGGGGGTACCGACGCGACGCTCGCCGCGCAGACCCATGCCATCCATTACGACTTCCTGTTCCACTTCGCTCCCACTGGATCGAAGGCGCGGCCCTATGTCTTTGGCGGCGGTGGCGTCATGATCTTCCGTGGCACCGGAACGGAGAGCCCCGCTCAGCCCTTGAGCCGCATAGCCCTGTTGACCAAGACCAACGAGACCAAGGGCCTTGGCACGTTTGGCGCTGGCATTAAGGTCCAGGTCGGCAATTCGGCTCAGGTCCGATTCGAACTGCGCAACTACGTTACGCCGTTTCCGCGACAGGTAATTGCCCCATCAGTTGGAGCGACAATCGGCGACATATACTGGGACATCGCCCCGATGGGTGGCATCGCTTTCACGTTCTGAGCCGGCATCGCCGGGAAGCGGTCGCACGGCCGGTCAGCGGTAAGCGTCCAACCTCCTTGTTTTCACTTGTTTCGCGTCCTCGTGGGCTATAGTGAAAATATGATCGGGTCCATGGTCTTCCTTGCGGTAAGCCTGGCAGCTCAAGCACCACCGCCGGCTTCCGCGCCCAACACCGGCTCGTCTACTGGCTTGTCCACCGGTTTGTCCACCGGTTTGTCGAATGGTTACGTGGGGAGCAACGTCTGCCGGACCTGCCACCCCGACATGTGGCTCAACTTCTATAGGAACCCCCATTTCAAATCGATCGCCGCCGGGAACCTTCCACCCGACCGCACTGGCTGCGAGGGCTGCCACGGGCCTGGGAAGGCCCACGTCGAGGCCCGTGGTGGCAAGACGACCATCCCCCGAGCCTTCTCGCTGATGGAGCCGAAGGCGATCCTGGACGCTTGCCTCGCCTGCCACTCGAAGGATTTCTCGCGCGTCAACATTCGCCGGTCGTCGCATTCCCTCGCAGACGTGGTGTGCTCGGGCTGCCATTCAATCCATCGGTCGCCCGTCCCCAGGTTTCTGCTGGCGCGCAAGCAGACCGACCTCTGCTACACCTGTCACGGCTCGGTGCGCGCGCAATTCTCCATGCCCTTCAAGCACCGGGTCAACGAAGGCTTCATCCAGTGCTCGGACTGTCACAACCCGCACGGCGCCTTCGCTCCAACCTGGCGTTCGGGCGTGCGCCCGCGGATGGTTGAGCAGGCGCTCGGCAATGAAGAAGCCTGCCTCAAGTGCCACTCCGACAAGCGCGGGCCGTTCACGTTTGAGCACCCGCCTGTCCGCGTCGAAGGCTGCGAAAGCTGTCACAGCCCGCACGGTTCGATGAACGCCAAGCTGCTGCGCCGCGCGGCGCTTTTCTCAGTCTGCCTGGAGTGCCACAACGGCGCCGGCAATTTCGGACGCCAGGGTGACAGCATCCCGACGCAGTCCAGCTCTCACAACATGTTCGACCGCCGCTACCAGAACTGCACGGCCTGCCACGTGCGGATTCACGGATCGAACTCAGATGCGTTGTTTCTGCGATAAGAGACCGTCATGAAACAGGCATCCCTCACCCTTTTCCTGCTCGTCACGTCCGTCGCTCGGGCACAACAAACAGTCGCCCCCACCACCGCCCCGGTCGGGCCCCCACGCGGCGAAGACGTCCGCGGCTACAACGTCGTCAACTCCTTTGAGACCGGATACCGCTTCAGCGGCATCAACGGCGATCTCGGGAAATACCGCAGCGACGTCAATTTCCGCAACGGCATCCGTCTTCTCGGCAGCAGTCTCACCGTGCACTCCAAAGAGGGCCACGGCGGATTGTTCGACGAAATCGTCTTAAACACGCAAGGCCTGGGCAACGATCCTTACCAGGCTTCAGTTTTCCGCATCCAGAAGAACAAGCTCTACCGCTACGACATGCTCTGGCGGCGTAACGAATACTACAATCCCGGCCTCCGCATCGCGGACGGCGGCCATCTGCTCGATACCCGGCGCCGCCTGCAGGATCACGAGGTGACGTTTCTGCCGCAATCCAAGATACAGTTCCGGGTCGGCTATACACGCAATTCCCAGGATGGCCCGGCTCTTTCGACCGTCCAGTTATTCGACGCGCGCGGCGACGAGTTCACGCCCTTTGCCGATGTCCGGCGGCTGCGCAACGAGTTCCGCGCCGGCGGCGACCTGGAGTTCGCCGGCTTCAAGCTGAACTGGCTGCGCGCGTGGGACAATTTCAAAGAGGACACCTCGTACC
Organism: Bryobacteraceae bacterium; assembly: GCA_050746825.1. Taxonomy (GTDB): domain Bacteria; phylum Acidobacteriota; class Terriglobia; order Bryobacterales; family Bryobacteraceae; genus JBOGMR01. Next base: position 2,902 of record JBOGMR010000873.1, read on the forward strand.
TGCTCGGATCGAGTCCAGGCGCCAATTCCGGCGACCGCACCGGCATCACCGGTTTTCGCCGCGGCGAGCCTTATCACGGCAACTCGCCTCTCTGGCGCGGCAACCTGCGCAAGGAGGCACGCAACTGGGCGGCGAACGCGCGCATCGCCTATGCCGGGGGACGCCGCAATTTCACGCTCGATGAGTCCGCCATCGGCGCGGACCGCTTCGGCGCGGCAAGAAACCGCCAGATCCTGGTCACCGGAAATGCCACGCGACCGGTCACCGCGGGCGATTTCTCGCTCAGCCTCTTTCCGGGCACCCGGCTGACTCTGGTGAACAATACTTCCGTCCATTCGACTCGCATCGATGGCGACTCCGTCTACCGGGAGATCAACAACGCCACCGCGGGCGACAACATCATCTATTTCAATTTCCTCGGAATCCGGACGATCACGAACTCGACGGACCTCAACTTCCGCGCGGCGTCCTGGCTGGGTTTGTACAGCGGCTACCACTACTCGACGCGCCGCATCCGGTCGAGCGAAGGCTTCGATATTCCGCCATTTGGCGGCGACATCACGCGCGCCGAACAGACGAACAAGACGCACTCGGGCCTGTTGGGACTTCGCTTCAAACCAACCAAGCCGTTGACCATTTCGCTCGACGGCGAGATCGCGCGGGCCGACCGGCCTTTCACGCCGATCAGCGACCGCAACCATCACAATATCGGGGCGCGCGTGCAGTACAAGACCGGCGCCAGGTCTCGCTCCCTGTTGCTCTCGGCGGCGTACCGGCAGAACTACAACACCAACTCAGTCGCGTTCTCCACCCACAGCGCTCGCGGCCGCAATTACACTTTTGATGCGGCGTGGACGCCAAGCGGCCGCTTCGCACTCGACGCCTCCTATGCCCGCCTCCATCTCGACACTGTCTCCGGCGTTGCCTTCTTCGGAGGCGGCCGCGTTGTCGCGCAACAATCGATCTACGTCAGCAACATCCATTCGGCCAATCTGGGCTTCCGCGTCGCGCTGTCCAGACTGGTAGAGTTCTACGCCGGCTATTCGGTCAATCGCGACACAGGCGACGGCCGCTCTTCGCCTGCGCCGCCCGGAGCTGCCGATCCGGCCGTGCTGCTCCTCAACCCTGTGCAAACTTTCCCGCTGAATTTCCAATCGCCGCTCGCCCGTGTCTCCGTGCGGCTTCATCAGCGCGTCCGCTGGAATGCGGGCTACCAGTTCTACAATTACAAGGAAGAATTCCCGCTCACGACGCCGATCCAAAACTACCGTGCTCACACCGGCTTCACCAGTCTGTTATGGTCTTTCTAAGCCATGCCTTTCGAGTTCTCGTTTTTCAACTTCTTCACGCTGATCATCGCGGTCCTCACCATCTGGCTGATACGCTCGCGGATGGGCGGAGCCCACGAGAGCAACTGGCCGCTGCTCTACTACTTCATCCTCGTGATGTACATCCGCGGCTTCGAAGGCCAGTTCGACAATCGCGTCATCTTTGCCGGCATCGTAGCCGCGCTCTTCCTCCGCTTCGAATTCCTGGGCGGCTTCTTCCTGAAGTTTTTCAAGTTCGTGGAATTCGTGGTGCACGCCTACATGCTGTTCCGCGCGTTCCAGATCCTGTTTACGATGTGAGTGGGCGGCGCATCGCCTAACTAAGATAAGAAAGAGAAGGCGACGCTGCCCCAAGCACGGTTGACTACCTGGTGGAGCGGTACGAACGGCAGTCCGGGGGGAATTGGCTGCTTTCGGAATCCAGCGGGATCGATCAATCGGTGACGCTTGCGAGCGTTCCCTGCAGTCTTGCTTTACGCGACATCTACTACGAAATCGACTTCACTGAAGTTGCGGAGTAACGCGCCTCCTAGCCTTCGACTTTCCCGACCACGATCAGCGCCACCGGCGTGTCCCCCACCTTCACATGCAGCACCCAGTCGGTATCGCCTTCCTTCACCAGGTCCGGGATCTTCGTGTGCGCCGACTTTGCCACGCTCAGCACGGCGGGATGCGGAGTGCCCGAAGCCTTCGTGCTCATCGCGACCAGGTCGTCATAGCCGGGCATCACGGCGGCGTCTTTATCGATTGACGAGGGCACGAGCAGCAGAAAGTCCCGCTGCGGTGACGCGCCGACGTGGTCGCCGTTTACCGGTTGCAAACTGAACCGCATCGTGTACACGCCGGGTTTCAGATTCTGGCCACGACGGTCCGATCCAACCGCCGGGAACCGGATCACTCCCATGTACGCGCCTTGCGGAATCGACGTCAACGTGACGCCGTCCTCGGTCGTCTTTGCCCCTGAGGGAGCCGGCGAGCGAAACCAGATTTCGCAGAGCGGAGCCCCACTGGCGTTGGTGATCTTGAAGCCTTCCTTTTGCAAGTCCTGGGTGAAACCGGAGGCCAGATCCGAAGGCGGCGGCCCGGTTGGTTCCATCTTGAACTGAGCGAATGCGCTAGCGGAGAGAGTCAGAACGGCCAGTATCTTTGTGAGCATCTTCTATTATTATAGATGCAGGTCTACCGCATTCCCGTAACATGGAAATGATGAAAACGCCTTAACATCGCCATGCAGACGATCCTTGTCATCGACGACGACGAGAGCCTTCGCGACACGATAGGCGTCATGCTTGAGCAGGAGGGTTTTCGAGCCGTTCTCGCCGGTGACGGCCGCACAGGGTTCGAACGCGCGCTTACCATCAAGCCCGATCTGCTTCTGGTCGATCTCCGGCTCCCCGGCATGAGCGGCGTCGAAATCTGCAAGCAGATTCGGTCCGGCAAGAGCCAGACTCCGATCATCGTGCTCAGCGCCGTCGGCGACGAAGTCGACAAAGTTCTTTTGCTCGAAATCGGCGCCGACGACTACATCGTCAAACCCTTCGGTACCCGCGAACTCCTGGCACGCATCCGTGCCGTCCTTCGGCGTACCGCACCCGACGGCCGCAAAGTGGTCCATTTCGCCGACACCGAGGTCGACCTCGAGCGCCGCATCGTGACCCGGAAAGGTGAAGAACTCAGGTTCACTCCTGCAGAGTACAATCTGCTGACTTTTTTTCTGCAGAATCCCGACCGGCCGCTGACTCGCGATATGATTCTGAACTCGGTCTGGGGCTACGAATCGTTCCCCAACACTCGCACCGTCGACGCGCACGTCGTCAAGCTCCGGCAGAAACTCGAGCCAGACCCCAACATTCCGCGCCATTTCGTGACTGTGCACGGCGTCGGCTACCGATTCCTCCCGTGAACAGGCGGACTCACGTGCAGCTCGCGGGGCAGGCCTTTCAGGCCGGCAGCCGCATTTGCAAGCCTTTTACAAAACATTTACATCCGCCAATAGCCGGGCTCAGCGTACTTCCGGGACAATATAGGCATGTCGCGGACGGTGCTCATTGTGGAGGATGCGGAAACCTGCGCGTCCACGCTGGAGATCGCCCTGCTCGCGATTCCGAACGTCGACGTGATTACCGCCGTCAGTGGAAGCACGGCCTGGCAAATTCTGCAGGCGCACGAAGTCAGCGCGGTCCTCACCGATCTGCATTTGCCGCAGATGGATGGCTTCGAGTTGATTGGCCGCCTTCGCGCCGCGCCGCGCTTCGCCAACCTGCCGATCATTGTTCTCAGCGGCGATTCCGATCCCGACACGCCGGACCGTCTCCGCAGTCTCGGAGCCGACGCCTACTTCGTCAAGCCATATTCTCCCGCCGCCGTGCGGGAAACTTTGGAGCGGCTGCTGCATGCTGACTCACCGCCTGTTCCCACTTAGCCTTCTCATTGCGCTCGGGTTTCTGCCGCACGCTCATTCTCAAACTCCCGACCTTCGCCCGATTCTGGAACGCCTCGAGAAGCTCGAGCGCGAAAACGAAGCGTTGCGCGAGGAGATCCGAACGCTACGGACCGAGATCAAGGCGGCAACCGCGGCGGCGGCGCCTGAGCTGGAAGAGCGGCTCTCCATACAGGAGCGCCGCACAGACGAGCAAGCCCAGACCAAGGTCGAGGCCTCTCAGCGATTCCCGATCCGCATCACCGGCATGGCGGTGATGAACACATTTCTCAACTCCAAGCTGAACGGCGGCAACGACAACCCGGCCATCGCGTCGCTGGTACGCGGCAGCGCAGCCGGCGGCGCCAGCTGGCGCCAGAGCGTGATTGGTCTGGAATATCGCGGCCCTGAGACCTTCGCGAACGGCAAGGTGCGCGGATCGCTCTTCTTCGATTTCTGGGGCGGCACGATTCAGCCGCTCAATAATCTTCCGCGCATTCGGACCGCGACAATCGCCATCGATTGGCCATCCACCACGTTCATGGTCGGGCAGGACAAGCCTCTAATCTCACCTCGGGATCCGAACTCACTTTCCCAGATGGGCGTCGCACCGCTCACTTCGGCCGGCAATCTCTGGATTTGGGAGCCGCAGGCCCGCATCGAGCAGCGCTTCAAGTTCGGTGACGGCTCTGCGCTCAGGCTCCAGGGCGCGCTCGTACAAACAACCGACAACGTGACCACGGTTCCCGCGCAATTCGCCGCCTCGCTCGAGCGATATCGGCCCGGCGGCGAGGCTCGCATCGAATGGTCACACGCTTTCGGTAACGAGCGCCGCATCGAAATCGCCCCCGGTTTCCACGCCAGCACGACGCACGTCGCCGCTACCTCCGTTCCGTCCCGGCTCTATTCACTGGACTGGCTCATCGCTCCGCTAAGCCGAATCGAATTCACCGGCATGGTATTCACCGGCAAGAACCTCGCGCACTTCGGAATCGCAGGCATCCGCCAGGGTGTGAACGTGGTAGCAAACGGCATTGCCACGCCGATTCATTCACAAGGCGGCTGGGCACAGTTCACGGTGCGCGCCACCGATCGCCTGTCATTCAATTTCATGGGCGGCCAGCATGACGACCGCAACAGCGATCTTCGCGCTGGCAACATCGGACGCAATCAGGCGATCGGCGGAAATTTCTTCTACCGCCTCGCGCCCAACCTTCTGGTCAGCTTCGAAACGCTGCAGGTGCGCACGTTGTACCTCGGCACCGGCCGCCGTCTCCACAACCACTATGACCTCGCTTTTGCATATATGTTTTAGGCGGAGTGGCGCAGGCATGCGTGTCTGTCGCGCCGGGGCTCGTCACGGCGCTTGGCTGTGCCTCCTCCTGTTCCTCCTCATGCCCGCACTGTCCGCCTCGACTGTCCGCGGTTCCATCCAGCTCGTCGAATCCCGCGACCCCAACGTCCGGCGCAACAGTGACTACTCGGGTGTTGTGGTCTGGCTCGAGCGAGCCGATGGCGCTCCGGCGCCCACTCCGCCTCGCACCGCGACCATGATCCAGAGGAAGAAGATGTTCACGCCGCATGTGCTCGCGGTTCCGGTCGGCGCCACGGTCGACTGGCCCAATCTAGATCCCATCTTTCACAACGCGTTCTCCAACTTCAGCGGCCAGCCCTTCGATGTCGGCCTTTATCCTCCCAAGACCAGCCAGAAAGTCGTGTTTCGCCGCGAGGGCGTCGTCCGCGTGTTCTGCAACATCCACCCCACCATGAGCGCCGTCATCGTCGTCGTGCGGACGCCGTATGTTGCGGTTTCTTCCCGCACGGGCGAGTTCTCGATTGAGAACGTTCCTCCCGGGGTCTACCGTCTGCGAATCTTCCACGAGCGCTCCCTCGAGTCGACGCTGTCGGCACTGGAGCAGCGCGTTACCGTTGCTGCGGCCCCGGTTACTGTGTCACGTATCGCGATTTCCGAGAGTGGCTACCTGCAGGCGCCACATTCGAACAAATTCGGCAAGGACTATCCACCGGTGGTGGAGGATCAGGCGATGTACTACGCGGGGAGAAAGCCGTGAGCACGCCGGCGCCCGAGGGCCGAGCGCTGCCCCGGTCGCCGTTCGCGCGTCTTTCCTTGCTCTGGAAGATCCTTCTCTCCACGTCCGTCGCGCTCACGACGCTCTTCGCGGTGACTTTCCTGATCGTGCAGAACCACGTCATCAGCACCACGTCGCGCAGCATCGAGGAAGAAGTCACCGCCAGTTTCCAGGCGTACGAATCTCTTTGGCGCGCGCGCGCCGAGAAACTCAGCTCCATCAGCGTTCTGCTCAGCACCATGTCCGATGTGCGTGCGGCATTCAGCACCGGCGATCAGGCCACCATCCGCGACACCGCGGGCGAGCTCTGGGCGAAGATTTCCGATGAGAATGCGTTGTTCGTTGTTACGGACCCGAGGGGCACTGTACTGGCTTCGCTCGGTGGCGCGCCCGCGACGACGCTCAATCGCTATTTCCCGGTGGTCGCCGCCGCAGCCCACCACTTTCCGCGTCAGGTCACTGGCTTCATGTTGCGCGACGGAACGTTGTATCAGGCCGTCGTAACGCCCGTCTATGTGCAGTCCGCTCGCGGTCAGGATCTGCTCAACGTCCTCGTCGCCGGCTATGGGATCGACGCCGTCGTCGCCCAGCAGCTCAAGCGCACCACCGGCGGCAGCGACTTTTTCTTCCAGGCTGGCGGCCGCGTCATGGCCTCCACTCTGAATCAACGCGCAACCACTGAGCTGGCGCGGCGCATTGCCGCTCCCTGGAATGGCGGTCGCGTTACGGACGGCGTCAACGAGTATGCGCCGCTCATGAAACCGCTCATCGACGTGGAGGGCCGGCAGATCGGCGAACTCTGGATCTTCCGTTCCTTCGAGGGCGCCAGCCAGCGTATCGCCGCCCTGCGCCGCGACATGTTCTTCATGTGGGCGGTCGCGGTGCTGGTGGGGCTGGCCCTCACTTTCGTGCTGGCTCGCAAGATCGTCGAGCCGGTACGCGAGCTGGATGTCGCCGCGGGCGAAGTCTCGCGCCAAAACTACGACTTCCGCGTTCGCGAAGACCGCCAGGACGAGCTCGGCCGGCTGGCCCGTACGTTCAACGCGATGTGCGCTTCCATCCAAAAGGCCCGCGCCGACCTCATCCGCCAGGAACGCATCACCACCATCGGCCGCCTTTCGAGCTCGATCGTACACGACCTGCGCAATCCGCTCGCGGCCGTCTACGGAGGCGCCGAAATGCTGGTCGATACCGATCTTCCTCCCGCTCAGGCGAAGCGCCTGGCCGGAAACATCTATCGGGCTTCGCGCCGAATTCAGGAACTTCTTCAGGATCTGGTCAATGTGTCGCGCGGCAAATCGAAGGCTGCGGAAGTCTGCAGTCTGCGTGAAGTGATCGCGGCCGCGTGCGACGCTTCGGCCTCCGCCGCGGAAAACCAGGGTGTCGAAATTACCAACGAGGTCCCGTTCCAACTCGAGGCTCCACTGGAGCGGGCGCGCGTCGAACGGGTTTTCCTCAATTTGATTGGCAACGCGCTCGAGGTCATGCCCAAAGGCGGGGCGATCCGCATCAC
>JBOGMR010000874.1:0-3810 GCA_050746825.1 Bryobacteraceae bacterium
CCATAGTCCCGGTCCGGTCGCTTGCGTAGACGATGCGCTTGCCGTCAGGCATCCACAGCGGGAACAAATGATTGCCCGGCTGGCGGATGAGCTTCCGCTCTTTGGCGCCATCCACGGACAACAGAAAGACAGTCCGGTCGCTCGACCCGTCCTCGGCGAACGAGTCGTAGACGATGAAGCGCCCGTCGGGCGAGACGTCCATGCGTTTCGGATACACCCAGTTCAACGACCGCAGGACTTTCGGCGGGCCGCCGCCTGCGGGCACGAGTGTAATCTGGCTGATGTTGTCCGACCGGAACAGGAGCGTCAGAATGGACTTCGAATCCGGCGTCCACGCGCACGGCTGCACGAATCCAGCTTCCTCGTTGCGATACAGCACGCGGGAATTCGTACCATCGACGCCGATGACGCGCAGGTCGTAGAAGCCCTCGCTGTTGAACCACGCATACGCCACGCGACGCGAGTCCGGCGAAATGGCGGAGAAGTAAGCGAACTCTCCGGAGCCCTCCGGCTGCTGCGTAAGCAGGCGGCCGCGGCCCGTGGCAACCTCCCGGATCGCCAGGTTGCGCGTCGCCGGGTCGACATACGAGAGAAGACGCCCATCGCGCGACGGTCCGCCAAACAGCGTGACGTCAGGGCCGGCCCACACGCGCCGCGGTTCTTTCCCGGGGGTCTCGCCGGCTCCGGCCCACACTGCCAGCCCAAGAGCCAGCCCTGCGATCCGCCACGTCACGTCACTGGTCCAGCCCGAGCGCCAGGATGAAGTATTGCGCCCGATTCGCGCCCACATTACGGAGACCGTGTTCTTCGTTGGAATTGATGTAGACCACCGAACCCGGTCCGAGCTTGCTGCTTCGTCCCTCGATGGTCACCTCGACGGCGCCTTCCTTGACGATCACCATCTCGTCGCGAAGATGCCGATGCGGCGCGTGCGGCGTCTGCCCCGGGGCCAGCTCCGTATTATGAATCTCGATCCGGAAGCCGTTGTGCGTCAAGCCGTCGAAGATGGCGCGGGAGCGATTGGGGCCGTTTTCGCGGACGGACAGCTCATCGAAGGCATAGGCCTTCGAGGGCAGCCGCTGCCGCTGCTGCTGCGCCACGGCCACGAGTGGAAAAAGGAAACCGAGGTCTCGCCGTGAACACTTCACGGCCCGATTATACTACCGCCGTATGGGGCGGCCCCGCGCAGCACGCGGCCTCCTCAGGCCGCCGCAAACGTGTACGGCGGCGTCTTAGATTAGATTAGGGCCCGTCTACCTCCGGGCACTGCGTGCAGATCCGCCGGCAAGGTTGGTCGAGTTCCTTCACGGGCACATTGTGGAACCGAGTTGCATCGCAGCGGCGGATGCGGTCGTCCTCCCACGAGAGTACGACATCGAAATCGGCGGGATCGGACGGGTTGAGCTCCTTGAGCATCCAGTTGACGCGCCGGATATGAAGGTTTCTCTCGCGCAGAGAGAGGTGCGTGATCAGTGTCGAATTCCAGTCGAGCGCCGGGAACGGGTCGGCCAGAAAAAGAATCCGGCTTCCGGGTCGAATGCTGCCGTCCAGGCACTGTAGCCTCCGGTAGACCTTACGGATGTGGCGGTTCTCTTCCGTGATCGAGTGGAAGTCGAGCTTACCCTGGTTGCTCTCAAAGCAGACCAACGGAACGAGCACGATCAGGAACACGATCGAGGGATTCAGATTCGGCGCAATCCGCTTCGACCCCTCAACGACGCAGATAGCGACGTACGCCGCCAGCCCGAGCGCCGGGATGAATACGGCGTCGAGACTGCGTTGCTGGATGAATGCGACCGGCAGGATGGTGACCAGCATCCAGACGAACAGGAAGGGCAGGGAACTGCGGCGCCGGAAACGAATGGCCGCAGCAGCCAGCACCACCATCAGCGCGGTGGCGCCGATCGGCGTCAGCCAGGCCGGCTGGTAGAGCGCTTCGCTCAAGAAGTGGCGCCCATGGCTCAAGTAGACGTCGAGCCGCAGCACCGGATGAAAGGCCTCCATGCTCGCAAGGCCCGTTCGGGTGAGGACGCGTCCGAAGATGAATGCCGCCGCCAGTGCTGAGCCGGCGAGCGGAACGCGGCAAGCCCGCCAGGTCCACGGGCGGCCGTGCAGGACTTCGTAAACCGCAATCATCACCGGCAACGTGACCGACATCTCCTTCGAATTCAGGCACAGCACATAAATGCCGGACCAGATCGCGACCTGTCGCCAGCGCAGGAATCCGCGTTCCTCGCGAGCGCGTAAATAATACAGAAGCGCGCCGCAGTAGAACGCAAAGCACAGCACGTCGAAGATGAATCCGGTGTTGGTATACATCGACCAGAACCCGCGGTTGTAGGAGAGCAGCAGGGCCGCGATGACTCCCGCCAGCCGGGAATTCGCGAGGCGGCGCACCACGGCGTAGGCCAGGACAAGGTCGATCGCCAGCAGCGTGTAGAAAGCCAGCCGGAAGGGGGCCGGCTCAAAACCGAAGCTATCGAACAGCAGCCGGTAAAACAGAACGCCCATCGGCCGGTAGTCGTCCGAGTGCCGGAAGAACAGGAGGATGTCGAGCAGATGCGTGCTGAGCGGCTCGTACCATGCTCGGAACAAGTTGAGCAGATCGTCATGCGTGAAGTCGACCGCCAAGCCGGCTCCCGCGAAGTACAGAAAGTGCGCCGCGATACACACAACGGCGCCCAGAGACACTACGAGCGTATGGCGTTTCATGTCAGAAGGTCCAGGCGATCCCTTACGGCCGGGGATCGGTAGCCCGATACCGAGCCGCGACGGTCAGGGAGCGATTAAGTGTCACCGCCTTCGAGTTTTGAATCCGGCGTGAAGGCAACAGCCGCAAGACACACTACGACGCCGGCAACACTATGAGTCGTGACTAAAAGCTATGAAGTCAGTTGCGCCAGGGGCTCGGCGGAAGGCTGCGAGCGGAACCAGCCCGCCAGGTATTCGTCGCTAACCTTTCTTCTGAGCATGATGGTCTGCCGATTCGCGAGCGCGCGCCGCAGACCTCTGGCGAAGTGCCAAAACGCAGGGAGCGAACTGGGCTCATACAGGAGACAACCGCCCAGCACTACCACGTCACGGCCCGTGACGGGAATCCAATGCTGGCGGTATAAGTCCGCAGTGACGTTCTTCACGCGCATCAGGAAACGGTTCTTCACCGAGTGCATGTTGAGCACCGGGGGCACGCTGCGCCGGCTGCCGGGTTTCATCGTTCGCACGTGATGGCCGCACGCTTCGGGATTGTAAAGACACCGCCACCCGAGCAACTGCGAGCGCCAGGCCACGTCCGCGTCTTCGCGATAGGTGAAGAAATCTGAATCGAAAAACTCGCCGCCGGTCGATATGTCGTCGATCATCTTGCGACGATAAAGGGCCGCGGCCGCGCTCGCGCCGAAGACGTACTCGAGGTCGTCGAAGCGTCCGTCGTCCGGCTCGTTCCAGCCGCGGTCGAAATGGCGCATCGAGGGCGTAAAGAAAATCCCGGTGGAATCGATACGAACGTCGGAGGGCGGCGCCAGGTCGCGACCGATCCGCAGCAATTTCCCGCAGACCGTGCCCGCGCGGCGGTCGATCTCGCCTGCCTCCACCAAGCCGTCGATGAAGCCCGGCATGAGCTGGACGTCCGGGTTCAGGGTCAGAACCCAATCGCTTCGAGTGGAAGCAATAGCCAGGTTCTGCGCGGCGGCGAAGCCGTCATTCCGCTCATTGTGAATTACCCGAACGCGGCCGTCGAAGTCGCCCAGAACTTTGCGGGTGGCGTCTGTCGACGCGTTGTCCACGACAACCACATCCAGCGGCCGGTGGGTC
>JBOGMR010000875.1:0-5728 GCA_050746825.1 Bryobacteraceae bacterium
CTCCAGCGCAGCGAAGCGACGGTGCGGCAATCGCCTGGCAAGCGCGAGGAAAATCGAGACGCCCTTCACCGCACAGGGATTGATCATGGTGATAAGCCCTTCGCCGCTGTGCCCAAACACTTCGAACGGACCTGCTCCGTAGATCGGCGGATGGATCACTGCGGGCAGGCGCCCCGTATGCCGCTCGATGTACGCCGCGGTGTGCCGGCCGATGGCGACGATCCCGGCCGAACGCTTCACCAGGGTGGCGCCTTGCGGGTCCGGATTCCAACTCGCCGGTCCAAACGGGAAAAACTGAGGCGTGTGTGCAAGGTAGACGACGCGCCCCGGCGCCGCCCGGTGCGCCTCACGCAGCAGCACATGGCCAAGATCTTCGGACGAGACCAGAACCCAATCCGGTCGAAAGTCCGCGATCTGATTGCGCAATACGGCAGGCCGCTGCGCGGGATCGGCAACCGCGTGCACCGGAATTCCACCGGCAGTGGAGGCGAGAGCTCCGATCTGCTGGTCGGCAAGCTCCCGTTCAAGGCGGCTGCGCTTCCCTTCGGTATCGGACTCCGGCGCGGCCGCTACGATGCGGCACTCGTGCCCGGATGCGGCCAGATGTTCGAGCCAGATCAGATTGCTACGAGTCGAACCGCCGCGTGGCGGAACGTGGGACGCGTTCGAAGTCAGCAGGACGCGCATGCTTCAGGCCGCGGGGCCCTGTTCTTTCGCGAGCAGTTCGCGCACTTCTTCGTCCGTGAGCGCTTCCACCTCGGCCAGCAGATCGGCGTAGCCGGACGGACGAATCGCGCCGATCCTGTGGAGCTCGACGGATTTTGCGAGCTCGGCCACCGTAAGCGGGCCGGAGTAAACGGCGTCGAGACTCAGTTCCACGCCGAGGACTTGATGCAACCGTGACAACATTCGTACGGCCAGCAGCGAGTGCCCGCCGAGATCGAAGAAGTCGTCCGTGAGGCCGGCGGATTCAATGCCGAGCAGCTCAGTCCAGATTGCGGCGATCTGCGCTTCGAGCGGCGTCGCAGAGACGGGCACTGCGACTGCGGGTCCTGCCACGCCGATGCGATGGGAGTGCACACGCTCGACGATCTTGTGGGCGCGGCTCAGCTCGCGGGCGATGCGCCCGTAATCGAGAGGCAGGCTCGCCGCCTCTCGTTTCGCGCCCGCCTTCGCGGCCGCGGGCGGCATGGCGGGCTCGGCCGGCTTGTACGTGACACCCGCCAGATACGAAGCGGGGAACCGGTAGGTCAGACCAGTGAGCGTGACTTCCCGATACGCCGCGCCGACGTTATCTACCAGATTCAGCGCGAGCTGGTTTTTCGCGGCCGGCTTGAAGGGCGCCAGCACGGTCGGGAGATTGCGCTCGACGGCGAGTCTGCCGAGATTCGCCAGCATACGGTGCTCGATGCCGCGGCCGAGCGCGCGGCAGCTCAGCAGAAATGTATCAAGCTCGATGGCGCCGCCCACTGTCGAAAACAGCATCACGCCCACCAGGCCGTAAGAACCGAAGCGATCGCTGGCGTCCACCACCAGACACTCCGCGCCTCCACGAAGGAGCGCCTGGATCTCGTTCTCGGTGCGCCGGATCGTCGTGAAGTTCATCTGGTTGGTGCGCTGGCTGAGCTGCGCGACGCGGGTGAACTGCTCGGGTTCGATCGGCGCGATTCGTACCTCGAGCTTCAGCTCCGCCAGGAACTCGCCCAGAGTTGCAGCCTGCCTTTCGAGGCGCCGCCGATCGATTCCCTGCATGTACGATGACGTCCGCTGGCGGTCCTCCTCGGTCGCGGCCAGGCGATCGAAGGCCCACACATGGCGAAGCATACGAGGAATCTCAGAAGCGTCGTGGGGCAGCGGTAGCGTCAGCACCTGAGGGCAACTGGCTTCGATTTCGCCGCACTCCTTGGCATCGTCGTCAATGAAGATGAAGCTGTCCAGGCCGAGATTCAGCTCTGCGGCGAGAGATACGAGGTTCGGTCCCTTGGGTTCCCAGTTGATGCGCCAGGCGACGCAGTGCTCAAGTCCCAGAACCATGTCCGTCTGTTTGCGGAAGGTCTCGATCACATCCTCCTCGTTGTTCTTGCTGCACAGGCAAAGCAGCATGCCCGCGTCGTGCTGCGCCTTCATGAATTGTTGCAGGGCGCGCCGCGCCGGATCGACGCGGACGCCTTCGGGTCCCTCGTCCCCGCAAGCGCCTTCCCAAAGGGTGTTGTCGCAGTCGAGCACGATCACCTTATAAGGCGGCATGGCGAGAGCGTGCATGGTGCGGGCTACCGCCGTTCCCAGCGCCGCATAGTAGGCGGGCGTATAAGGCACGTGCCCGAGCTTGTCGCCGCTCGCGTCATAATAGTCTGCGACTGGATACCACTCGGCGATGCGCGTCGATGTGACGACATGCACTCCTGCGACGCCGGCGAGTTTCGTTGCGAGACGGATCTCGACGGACTCGGCCAGGCTGCGCAGATCCGGCGACGGCGCGCCGATGGCGACCACCAGGGGCACGGGTAGAGATCGAGAGGCGGCCGCGATGGCCTCGCCCAGTCGGCCTGCGTTCTCCGCGATTGCATGCGAGTCGTCGCCCAGATCCTGGAGGCGCACAAGCACAACATTGACGCCCGTGAGATTGGCTGCGAACAGACCCGCAGGATCCAGCAGCGTTTGGAAAACCTGATTGTACGGCGCGAACCGTAGCTCGCAGTCCCAGTTCAGTTCGTCGAACCAGAAGTCCAATGTGTCGGAGATGGGCTCAGCCGTGAACGTCGCCGCAACGGACACCAGCCGCCTGGAGGAACCGGGGTGGCTCAGCATGAGTAGGTGATATCCACGATCTGCCGCATGTAAAGAGGAGCTACTCTGTGACTGAACCGCGCCGGTGTCCCGGCGAGCGCTCGCGCCACCAAGGCCCTGAACTCTGCCGGTGTGTATGCCCTGCGGATGGAGCGCATGCCGTCGGAGGCCGTTATGGGGTCGACCCACGGCGTGACGAACGTGCGAAACAGCGCCAGCGGCAGCGGGTGGCGCACCAATTCGAGAAGAATGAGACGGCGGCATGACCGCCCGACGTTTCGGATCATCAGGATAACATCGTCGTCGCGAAGATGATGCGCGACTACGACCGCGACCGCGACATCGGATTTCGGCAGCTCGTCCCGAACGACATCGGCGCGTACCACTGGGATCTCCGGCCGTGGCGGCGACCGCAGATCGAGCCCGATCACCTGCTTGCGAAGACGATCGCGGACTCTGGCCAGCAGGGCGCCATCACCGCAGCCGAGATCCATTACGGTGACTACGGGCATTGGGTCTCGCGCGATTGCGGTGAGAATCGCACGGGTATTTCCGAGACAACGATGCACGCGGGCGAGATTGCGTTGAACCTCAGCCACTACGTCGTCCGGCAACCCCGGACCATCCATGATTTCAGGCAGGAAGCAGCGCTCCATAGCTGTACGGCTGGGGGCTCACGCACGATTGTAACATCGGGCAAACGCGGCCAAAATCACAAACGCGCGATCACGAACGCGACCATCGCGACGAGCGCTCCCAGGATCGCGTCTGCGGCGTAGTGATACCGCCCCGCAACTGCACCTAGGGCGATACAGGCTGCCACGAGAAGAAACACCACGCCAACGCCCGGCGCCAACCGGAGCAGGACGAGCGCGCACGCCATGGACGCCGCCACGTGCGCGCTCGGGAATGTGTTCGCGTGAATGCTGGCGTGGCGGAGAATCCACAAATTGAAGATGCGAATGCCGCCGGGCGCGAGCGGTACGCCCTGCTGCTCGGCGAGCATTCGCGGCGGCAGCGTTTGGATGAAAGGAAATGCGACATAGCAGGTGTAGCTCGCCGCCAGAACGACCGTCCAAAAGTGGTCGGCCTGGCGTCCCATGCGCATGATGTAGAGCGCCGCCAGACTCAGGGGAACCATCGGGTAGCAGAATAGGTACGCGATCTCCAGAATCGTCAGGAGCCACGCGCCGAGCCTTCGCTTCCGTAAGTCCGCCAGCAGCGGAAGCACAAGTCTCTCATCGAGCCGCACCAGTTTCCGCTGCACCTGCTCGTCGACTCGATTCGCGAACTGGCCGGCCTGCCAGTAAACCATCACCATCAGCAGGGACGGAAGCCAATCCCGGCATACAGACGTGGCCAGCGGTGACAGGATTCGGGGCAGCAGATGAGAGCCGATCGCGGTTGCACACAAGCCCGCCCCTGCGGCGGTGCAGATCTTCATTCGTGCGCGAGTGGAAAGCGGCCGAAACCACGCGAGTGTTCCGAGGAACGAAAAGACTACCACGTTGATCCATTCAGAGGTTCGCATGGGCTCCGGCAGTTCAGAGACGCCGGAGCCCCGCCCCACGGTTCATCCGGCGTTTCGGAGGCTTCGTCGGAAGATCGCGTGGGTTCGCCGGAAATAATGAGACAGGGCCGGGCACTGACCGTATTATCGATCGTGGAGGGCAGAGAAATGAAGTTCACGGGAAGCCTTGCAATTCTTGGAGCAGCGATGTTGCTGATGGCCGCGGACCGGTTCGACCACAAAGTGCGCAACGATTTCTTCGCGGGAATGATGGGTAACCGCGAGGCGCTGGAGCGCGGCATGCAAGTGTGTGAAGAGATTCTGGCGGCGAATCCGAAGCATGCCGAGGCGCTGGTCTGGCACGGCGGCGGCCTCTTCTTTCAGTCCGGACTCCTGTTCCGGCAAGGCGACGTGGCCAAGGCCATGCCGCTGTTCGAACGGGGCGTGAAAGAAATGGACGAAGCCGTGGCGCTCGCGCCGGACCACATTGGCGTGCGCGTCCCGAGAGGAGCCACGCTAATCTCCGCGACGCGGGCAATCAGCCGGCCTGAGGTATCACGGCCGCTACTCGAGAAGGGCGTCTCCGATTTCGAAGCGGTGTACGAGATGCAGAAGGCTGATCTGGACAAGCTCGGCGACCATCCGCGCGGTGAGCTCCTGATGGGCTTGGCCGACGGCCACCATCGTCTGGGGAACGAACAGAAGGCGCGCTTCTATTTCGAGAAGTTGCTTGCTGCCGGCAAGGGGTCCGGTCATGAGGCGGAAGCAAGAGAATGGCTCGCTACCAAGACGCTTTCGAAGCCTGTTCAATGCGTCGGCTGCCACGTCCCGTCGAAGCGGGAATAAGATGGAAAGCTGACGGCGCATGAAAAGCCACCGCGTAAGTCACAGTTGGAGTGAGATTGCGCTCGCCTTGTTGGCGGGCGCGCTCCTGCCCAACCTGCTGATCTATGCATTCACTGGCCGCGCATTCACTGGCCGCCAGCCCGGGCGCGTGATCGCCGCGTTCTTCTGGAAGAACCTGGTGATCTCGGCATGCATCGGCGGACTCGCGTGGTTGGTGCTGCCGCGGATTGGCCCATTGTTCGGCCGCACGCGATTCCCCTGGAATTATTTGATGCTGCTTATCCCGCTGGCGGCGGTGGGATCGCTGGGTCTGATGGCAGCGCTCGGGATTTTGACCCTGGCCGGCGAAATGCCTGCAAAAGCCTATTGGCCGTTCTTTTCCGGCGCCATCCGCTCGGTGATCGTAATCACGTGGATTATCGGTTTTGGAGCGTTCACCTGGGAGACTTCCAAATACCGCCTGGACGCAGCCAATCGCGAGTTGCGCGCACGCCGGGCGGAAGCGGAGCTGGAGCGGCAGGCGGCTACAGAGGCGCGGTTGGCGTCCCTCGAGTCGCGCGTGCATCCGCATTTCCTGTTCAACAC
>JBOGMR010000876.1:0-6546 GCA_050746825.1 Bryobacteraceae bacterium
AATGCCCGTCCCGCGGGGCCGGGCGGTGCGTCCTTGCGGTAGACAGCTTGCATGACCAGGACCTGGGCGCGCACCGGCAAACCTTCGATGCGAATTCTCACCAGGGAGCCATCCGCAATGTCTTCCTGCACCATCGGCACGGGCATGTGGCCCCAGCCGAATCCCGCGCGCAGGAATGCCCGCTTTGCTCCGAGGTCGGCAAGCCGCCACGTCAACGGCGACAGCACGCCGAAGTCCCGCCCCTGGGTAAGGGTGGTGCGGTCGGTGAGCACGAGTTGCACGTGCTCGGCGACCTTGGCCATCGGCACGGCTCCGCGCGCGGCGGCAAGCGCGTGGTGTGGCGCGACAACGGTCACGAAGGGTACATCGAGCAAAGGCTCGCTCTGCACGTTATCGGGGATCGTAGGCAGGGAGCCTATGACGCCGATGCGACAGCGACCCTCCAGAACAGGCTGAATCGCGCCGCCGAGCGCCTCCACGTACAGGCTGAGCGGCGTTTTGGGATAGGTCTTGCGAAAGAAACCGACGGCGTCCGTCAATGCGGCCATCGGGTACATCACGTCGATCACCGCCGACAGCTCGGGCTCGAGGCCTTCCGCCATGCTCCGCGCACGCGCCTTGAACCCGTCCATCCCGCCGACGACGGCTTTCGCTTCGAGGAGCAGAGCCTCACCTGCGGATGTAAGGCGCGGGTACCGGTGCGCCCGATCGAAGAGCTGCACTTTCAGCTGGCCCTCGAGGTTGGCCACGGCCTGACTGACGAGAGATTGAGCTCGCCGCAGTTTGCGTCCGGCCGCGGAAAAACTTCCTTCCTCTGCCGCGGCGATGAACACGCGCAGCTGGTCGAGCGACACGGCATCGAGCATATATCAGTTATTCAGATGGAATCCATCAAAATATATAGGCTTCACAGCTAAGTCGCAATGGCGCAATCTGCCCAACTCAAGGAGAAAACATGAAAACCGCAACGACCAGCAATTCCAAGGTAGGCCTCGGAGCCCTGCTCACGCCCGACAACTGCGTCCTGATACTGATCGACCATCAGCCATTCCAATTCGCCGGGCTGCGCAGCCATGACACCCAGACCATCATCAACAACGTGGTGGGGCTGGCAAAGTCGGCAAAGGTCTATGGGGTACCCACTTTGTTCACGACCGTCGTGGAGGAGCGGGGCGGATTGCTCTTGAAGGAGCTTCAGGACGTTTTTCCGGACCAGAAACCCATCAACCGCACCTTCATCAACACCTGGGAAGACAAGCGCGTCGTGGACTGGGTCGAGAAGACCGGCAGGAAGAAGATCGTCATGGCCGCGCTGTGGACCGAAATCTGCCTCGCATTTCCTGTGATCCAGGCTCTGGGGGAGGGCTACGAAGTGTATTTCGTCACCGATGCCTCCGGCGGCGTCAGCATCGAAGCGCACGAGGTTGCGATCCAGCGCATGGTTCAAGCAGGGGGCATTCCGCTTACGTGGACTGTGTTCGCGGCTGAACTTCAGCGCGATTGGGCTCGCGAAGCCACGGTAGCTGACTACGCTACCAGGGTCCTCATTCCGCACATGGGTAACGTCGGTACCAGCTTTATGTGGGAGCAGCAGCTTCTCAACACCCCGCACGACAACAAAGCCAAGGGGACTGTCGGCGTATGAAGATCGGCATCATCGGCGCCGGCGGTATCGGCCAGGCTTTTGCGGGCCACGTCGCCAAAGCCGGCTACGAGACGATCGTCAGCAATAGCCGCGGTCCGGAGTCACTGGCGGATCTGGTGAGCCGGCTCGGCCCGCGCGCCCGGGCCGGAACCCGGGCGCAGGCCGCACAGGCGGACGTCGTATTCGTTTCCGTGCGATGGGAGCAGGTGCCCGACGCGCTGGCCGGCTTGCCTGCCTGGGGCGGCCGGATCCTGATCGACGCCACCAATCCGGTGTTGCAGCCGGGGTTTCGCCTTGCCGAGCTGAACGGCCGCACTTCGAGCGAGGTCGTAGCCGCGCTCGCTCCCGGCGCGCGGGTGGTGAAGTCGGTCAACACCTTGCCGGTCGCCTTGCTCGCGTCCGATCCCAAGCAGGCGGGCGGCCGGCGCGTGCTGTTTCTGTCCGGCGATGACGCCGATGCCAAAGGCCAGGTGGACACCATCCTCGCCAAGGCGGGATTTGCCACCATTGATCTCGGCGGGCTGGCGGCTGGCGGAAAGCTGCAGCAGTTTCCCGGCGGGCCGCTGCCGACGCTGAACCTGATCAAGCTCGGGTGAGACCGCCGATGAAACATTTTCTAGCCTTGCTCGCTTTGACGCTCTGTACTTCCGCCCACGGCCAGGAAAGGAGCAATCCTGTGAAGGACGTTCCCCTTTTTTACGAGGCATTCAACAGGAACGATCCCGCGCTCCTCGTCAGGATCCTGGACGAGAGATGGGTCGACATTCCGCCGGCTCCGGGGCAGCCGCCCGGACCGGAAGGCGCCAAGCAGATCCTCGTCGAGCTCACCGCCGCTTTCCCCGACCTGAAGATCACGATTGCGGAGGTCTTGCGGGACGGCAACAAAGTCATCGTCCGCTCCGAGATCGCAGGCACGCAACGCAATGCCCTGATGGGATTCCCGGCGAAGAACCGCAGGATGGCGATCCAGGCGATCGATATCCATGAATTCAAGGACGGGAAGATCGTACGCACGTGGCACACGGAGGATTGGCTGACGGGGCTGCATCAGCTCGGGGTGTTTGAGAAGTAAGGGAACAGGATCAGGAGAACGCGCATGTTGAAAGTAGCGATCATCACCGGGAGCACCCGTCCCGGTCGCAAGAGCGAAGCCGTCGCACGCTGGGTCTACGGCATCGCTGCGAAGCGGAGCGATGCATCGTTCGAAGTCGTAGACATCGCAGCCTTCGATTTGCCGCTCCTCGACGAGGCGCTTCCTCCCATGATGAACCAGTACGCAAAGCCGCACACGAAGGCTTGGGCCGCGAAGATCGCGAGCTTCGACGCATTCGTGTTCGTGACACCGGAGTACAACCATTCGACTTCCGGCGCGCTCAAGAACGCGATTGACTTTCTCTTTCGCGAGTGGAACGACAAGGCCGCCGGGTTCGTCGGCTACGGCGCGGCTGGTGGAGCGCGTGCCGTCGAGCATCTGCGACTCGTCATGGGCGAGGTCAAGGTTGCCGACGTCCGGGCCCAGGTCGCCCTGTCGCTCTATACCGATTTCGAAAATTTCTCCACGCTGAAACCCGGTCCCCAGCAGGAGCCGGCGGTCAACGCGATGCTCGATGACCTCGTCGCGTGGGGTCAGGCGCTGAAGACCATGCGAACGCAAAGCATCAAGGAAGGCGCACAAAGACAAAAGGTATCGGCATGAGTACGCCTGCAACGGCTGCCGCAAAGACGACAGCGGAAACACGCCCGCGCCGCGTCGTCCATCGCACGCGCGGACAGGCCCATGGACCGATTACCCGGCTGGTCAGTCCGTCCGATGCCGGAGAGCTCATCAAGCCCTTCGTCTTCCTGGACTACTTCGACATCGACCCGAAGCGCACGCCGGCGATCGGCTTCCATCCGCATTCCGGCATCGCGACACTGACGCTCGTCCTCGAGGGGCAGATCTCCTACGAGGACACGTCGGGAACGAAGGGCATCATCGAGCCGAAAGGCGTCGAATGGATGCGCGCGGGAGGCGGTGTCTGGCACACCGGAGGGGCCGCGGGAACCGCGCGCGTGAAGGGCTATCAACTATGGATCGCGCTTCCTCCGGAGATGGAAAGTCTGCCGGCCCAGGCGCAGTATCTCGAGGCCGGACAGTTCGAGTCGGCGGGTCCTGTGCGCGTCATCCTTGGCCGCCACGGCCAGGCCGTGAGCAGGATTGCCGCGCCGGCGAACATCAACTACCTGCACGTTTCGCTGCGCAAGGGGGAGCAATGGCGCTACGAGCGGCCGCGCCATCACGCCGTCGCCTGGGTCGCCGTGCACAAGGGGGCGCTCGCTGCGCCTGAGGTCGTGGACGCGGGCGAGCTCGCGGTGTTCGAAGAATCGGACCACGCGCTCGAGTTCGAGGCGCGCGAAGAAACGGGTTTCATCCTGGGCTCGGCCGTCAAGCATCCGTACGACCTCGCGCTTGGCACCTACTCCGTTCATACGAATAAGGATGCACTCGCCAGAGGCGAGGCGAAGATCGCCGAAATCGGACGACGGCTCCAGGCGGAGGGGCGGATTTAGTCTTGTGTGCACGGCGCACGTGAACGCCGCCGCGGCATGGTGCGGCACAGCACCCTGGCGCGCCCTATCTGCGACGTAGTATCTGCGACACCTTACCTGCGACGCCCTATCTGAGACGCCCTTACGACAATCGCCATCGGCCCCGGTCGTGACTTACGTCACTGACGCGCCGGCGCATGGGGCCCATGCTATTGCCATGCTCATCAAAGAATGAGCGAAGCGGCCGGCACACCGGCCCATCCATAACGCAGTCGAACAGGGGAGTAACAGTCATGGCTGACAGCCAGCATGCCGAGCTATCGGCAGTGGTGACGCAGGCGAAACGCGACAGCTACTTGCGCCACGTTCAAATCCACATGGAGCTTCTGCGGGACTCGCTCACGGGAAGAGAATTCGGGTGTGGTGTGGGGCAGGCTGAGTGCGAAGCAATCGAGAAGCACCTGCTCGACATCTGGAACATCGCCTGGGCCGCACAGATTGCAGTGGTTGACCGCCCGCCCGCCCCCAGCGCCCCGAGCGCCGATGGCGGATGGCGGATGGCGAATGGCGAATGGCGAATGGCGAATGGCGAATGGCGAAAGGCGCTCCGACGGTGGCAAGGTCATTCCGTTCCGGCCGCGCCTCGCCGGCTGACCGCCTCAGATGGCGGACGGCGGAAGGAGCTGACCGCCTGATGGCGGATCAGCTTCGCAGCTTGTTTGACTTTGCTTTCCGCGTGATGGCAACAAGTATGGCGACAAGCTCGTCGGCCTGGTCGCCCTTGATTCGCACTTCACAACCGCTTGTGCGCGATGTTCACGAGCTGGCTATAGGCTTTTTGGTCCGCGGTGTCCTCCTGCAACATCAGATCCTTGACGAGTGCTACGAGCGTCTTGATGTCCTGGGAAATCGTGGCAAGGCTATGGAGCATTTGCTGCTCTTCAATTGGACTCATATTCGATCCTCCTGGCTGACCGCATCGGTATCCGCCGCTGCATCGGCCCCTGGGGATGACCGGGTCAGTGTAGGAATGAATCGCCAACGGTCGATATGACTTTGTTCCGCCTCCGATACGGATAACCCTGATGCTCCGTCGTCCGCTGGCGACACTGCGGCCGCCTTGCAAAGCTGATTTTATCGGGATCTCCATTCGCCATTCGCCATCCGCCATGCCGCTCAGGGCCGGTGCAGTGCCGGCATCTCGCGCGTGAACGTGCGCCGGCCGCGCTTGTAGCCCATCAGCGGCTGCGCCACGGTGGCGATGACCTCGGCCGGCGTCTTCGCATTCCACACGACGAGGTCGGCGGGATTGCCGGCCACGATGCCGTAATCGCCCCGGCGCAGGATCCGCGCCGGGCGGCGGCTCAGCATCGCGAAGCACTCGGACAGCTCCTCCTCGGTGGCCCGCTGCACGACGTTGGCGTAGAGATTCGCGATCCGCACCAGCGAGCAGTCGCCGTACGGCGTGAAGGGATTCAGCACGTTGTTGGTCGCGAGCGAGCAGTTCGCGCCGCGGGCGATCAGCGCATTGGCGTCGGCGACGCCGCGGACCACGCTGTGCTCCATGTGGCGCGCGGTGGTGAACAGGTCGGTCGCCGGCAGCACCGTCGCGGCGACGCCGGAAGCCGCGAGCCGCCTGCCGAGCGCTTCCAGCTCCGGCGGCGGCAGGCCCGAGTATTTCGAGCCATGGCCGATCGCCACGCGCCCGCCCCAGCCGTAGCGGTCCGCGAGGTCGCAGACGAGATGGATGAACAGGTCGTGGGGGCTGTGGCCGACGTCGAGGTGTATGTCCACGTCGACGTCGAACTCCCGCGCCAGCTCGAAGATCCGCCGGATCTGCCCGGGGCCGTCGGGGTCGTAGCTCGGCGCGCCCCCGACCACCCGGGCGCCGCGCTTCAACGCCGCGACGACGTTCGCTTCGCCCCCTGGCACGTTGGTCCAGCCCTCTTGCAGGAAGACGCAGAGCTGCAGGTCGATCGCCCAGGCGTAATCCCGCGCCAGGCGCTCGATCGCCTCGTAGCCGCGCAGGCCGACATTCGGATCGACCTCGACGTGGGTCCGCATGTGGCCGACGCCGTTCAGCAGGCACTGCTCGAGCGTGACGCGGGCGCGCGCATAGACGTCCTCGACCGTGAACGTGTGCTTGATCGCCGAGGTCCGCTTCATGTGGTCGGTCGAGCGCCGGTCCTTGGGCGGCGCGCAGCGGTCGAGGATCCGCGACTTGTCGAGGTGGAAGTGGCTCTCCACCAGGCCCGGCGATACGAGGCGCCCGCCTGCGTCCACGCTCTCGCCGTCGCCGGAGATACCCGGCCCCACGGCGGCGATACGTCCCTCCGCAACGGCGATGTCCACCGGTGCGCGCGCCGCATCGC
>JBOGMR010000877.1:0-3925 GCA_050746825.1 Bryobacteraceae bacterium
GTTGATCAAAGAAGCGCAGGAAACGGGCGAGCACAGCCTGAAACGGACGCTGGGCCCGTTTCAGCTCACGGCGCTCGGCGTGGGAGCGATCATCGGAGCGGGAATCTTCGTGCTATCGGGTCTGGGCGCACACTACGCCGGGCCCGCGCTCATGTTGTCATTTGTCATTTCCGGCATGGGCTGCGCTTTCGCCGGCCTGTGCTATGCCGAATTCGCCGCGATGATCCCTCTGTCGGGCAGCGCGTATACCTATGCCTACGCGACGCTCGGCGAACTGTTCGCGTGGATCATCGGCTGGGACTTAACCCTCGAGTACGCGATGGGTGCGAGCACGGTATCGTCCGGCTGGTCGAACCATTTCATCGAGCTGCTCCATATCTTCGACCTCAAAATGCCTCTGTGGCTCGCGTACGACCATTGGACCGCATTGCGAACGGCGGAGAATATTGTGGCGAGACAGATGGCGCAGGCGGCGGATCCGTCGCTGGTTCCGGGCACATCCGCGTTCCTGAACAAGGTGGCGGAGATCTCACAAGCGAAGTCCGCGGAGCTTATGCAGCGGGCTCGTGAGCTCCTCGACGCGCCGCACATCTTTGGGGTCGATTTCGGATTCAACCTGCCGGCGTTCTGCATCGCGCTCCTGATCACGGCCGTTCTGGTGATCGGGATTCGGGAAAGCGCCCGCTTCAACGCCACGATCGTGGTCGTCAAGGTGGCGGTGGTGCTGTTCGTGATTGCGATGGGAATTCGTTATGTAAACGTGGTCAACTGGGGCGGCGACTGGGCGTCGTTCGCACCACAGGGGTTTTCCGGGATTGGAGCCGGTGCGGCATACATATTCTTCGCTTACATCGGATTCGACGCCGTGTCGACGACAGCGCAGGAGGCCCGTAATCCGCAGCGGGATCTGCCGATCGGGATCATCACGTCGCTGGTGGTTTGCACCATCTTGTATATTCTGGTCGCGTCCGTTCTCACGGGAATGGTGCCGTGGAAAGAAATCAACATCGAGGCGCCCATCGCGCGGGCCTTCATGGACCGTGGGTTGACGACGGCTTCGCACATCATCACGGTTGGCGCACTCGCGGGATTGACGAGCGTGATGCTGGTGATGCTGCTGGGTCAAACGCGCGTGCTGTATTCGATGGCGAACGACGGTTTGTTGCCGAAGAAGTTCTTTGCCGACGTGCACCCGAAGTACCGGACGCCGTGGAAGAACACGATGCTGGTCGGCTTTCTCGCGGCCGTTGTGGGGAGTGTCACGCCGATCGACGACATCGGCAAGATGGTCAACATCGGGACTCTGCTGGCGTTCGTGATCGTGTGCGCGGCCGTAATGATTCTGCGGAAGACCAACCCGGACCAGCCGCGCCCATTCCGGACACCGTTGGTGCCGTTGGTACCTGTTCTTGGCATCCTTTTCAACGGCTACATGATGTATGAGCTGGGGTGGGTGAATTGGTTGCGGCTGCTGGTATGGCTCGCGATCGGGCTGGTCGTCTACTTCGCGTACAGCAGGCATCACAGCCGGCTAAGGGGCAAGGGAGTGTAACACGCGGGGGTAGCGCGTTACTTCACAGGCTGCCCGGCAGCATCGACCTTCAGTTCCTTGGTCCGCAGGCCGCTGCGGTAGTGCGCCTCGTAGAACGTGTTGTCTTTCTCGGACACGGTTTCGACGAGCACCAGCTTGTGCTTCCCGACCGTTTTCTTGATGGCGTCGCGTGCGGGTGCGGGAATGCTGTCCAGTGTGGTCTCTTCTTCGCGTCTCACCACGTGGCCGCCTGAGTCGAAGGTGACGTCTTTGGTTCGATTGCCGGCCCTTATTTCGGCCTCGTACAGCGTCGCGCCGTTTTCGACCTCTTTGGCCAGGCCGGCGAGTGTGGCGCCCTTGCTCTGCTCTTCGACGGCCTTTTGAACGGCTGGAGGCAGATCTTTCATTTTGACCTTGCTCTCTTTGGCGTGCGCCGAGTCGCGACCTGCGGTGACCGCAGTGAGGACAACCGTGACGAGGAAAGCGGTTCTCATGCAAGCCTCCTCTTTCGATTGTAAGCCGTCAGCGAGCGGCGCCTTGGCCAAACCTGGCAAACAGCACCGGTGTGAACAACAGGTTGAGCAGAGTCGACGTGAACAGACCTCCCAGAATCACCACCGCCATCGGGTATTCGATTTCGTGCCCGGGCTTCTCACCGCCGATCACGATCGGTAACAGCGCCAGTCCGGTTGCGAGCGCAGTCATAAGAATGGGGGCGAGGCGCTCTTCCGAGCCGCGGATAATCAGTTCCCTGCCAGGCCTGATTCCCTCCTGCTGTTCCAGATGGCGATAGTGACTGATCAGCATGATTCCGTTTCTCGAAGCGATCCCCAGGACCGTGACAAAGCCCACCAGCGAGCCCAGAGAAAGCACTCCACCGGTCATGAACGCACCCAGCACCCCACCCACCAGCGCAAAAGGGAGGCTGGCCACGACGAGCAAGGCGAGCCGGAGCGATTTGAAGTCGGCATGCAAGATGATCAGAATGCCAAACAGCGAAAGCACGGATAACAGCAGCAGCCGCTGGCGCGACTCCTGGCGTGCGGTGTACTCGCCCAACAGTTCCGCATGGTACTCGCGATCGAACGCGACGCCGCGAATGCGCTGCTCGATGTCGCGGGCGACGCTGCCCAGATCGCGGCCGCGCACGTTACAGCTCACATCCAGACGGCGCGATCCGTTTTCGTGTTGAACGACGTTGGGGACGGACGCGAAGCGCACCTGAGCGAGGTCGCGGAGAGGGACGCGTGCGCCGGCGGGCGTATCGATCAGAATGTCCTCGAGAGATGAAAGGTGCGCTCGCAGTGCGGGCACACCCCACACGGCCACGTCAAAGATCTTCTGATCTTCGTAGATCTCCCCGACCTTGGCGCCCTTGACCAGCGTGGTGACGGTGCGCCGGATGTCGCCGGCGTGCAGTCCGAATCGCGACGCATTCTCTTGCCGTACATCGATCTCGATCTGCGGAATCTCGACCTGCGGTTCGACCTGCAGGTCCGCGACGCCTTGCACCTGTCCCATCGACTGGGCCACTTCGCGCGCCTTGGTTCGGAGCGTGTCGAGGTTCGGCCCATACAGCCGCACGACCACAGCCGCACTGCCCCCGCTGATTACCTCCTTGATCCGCTCCTTCAGGTACGTCAGCAGGTCGCGATACAGGCCCGGATACCCGTCGACCACACCCTGGATGCGCGCGATCGCCGGCTCGTAAGGGACCTTCGGGTCCAGGCTGATCCACAGCTCGGTAAAATTCGGCCCCACCACTTCGTCGGCAACTTCGGCGCGTCCGATGTGAGCGCCGAAATTTCGAACGCCCGGAATCGACCGCAGTTCCTTGCTCGCGCGCACGGTGATGCGCTGCATGGCTTCGAGCGACGTGCCGGGCTTTTCCACCCAGTGCATCAGGAAATCATATTCCTTAAACTTCGGCAAAAACTCCTCGCCCAGGAAGGGAACTGCGGCTACCGCCACGATCAGCAGCACGGCGATGGCCGCGAGGGACAATCGCGGCGCCTCGATGAACGTCGGGAGGAGCGCGCGATAACGGCCTCTCAACCAGGACGTCAGGCGCGGCTCATGGTGCTCCAGGCGCGAGCCCGGCAGCAGCAATAACGCCAGTGCGGGCGTGACGGTCAACGCCACCCCCAGCGATGCGCCCACCGCGAGAATGTAGCTGATCGCGAGCGGCCGGAAGAATGCGCCCGCGACGCCTTCGAGGAAAAACACCGGGAGGAACACGAGGATCACAATGAACGTGGCGTAAACCACCGCGCTGCGAACTTCGAGCGAGGCTTCGAAGACCACCTCCCACGCGGATTTGGGACCGCCGGCTTCGTGATTCAGACGCAGGCGGCGCCCGATGTTCTCCACGTCGATGATCGCGTCGTCGACCAC
>JBOGMR010000878.1:0-6670 GCA_050746825.1 Bryobacteraceae bacterium
GCTTCATATACGTCCCTGTTTCCAAGCGTGCCCGCGAAACATATACGGAAGGACTTGAGTTGGCGGTGCGGCACCGACGGAGATTTCCGTGATGATTAGGGTCTTTCCAATCGGGACGGTCCTCGGAGGAAATCCCGGATAGTCGACTCCCAGAACCACGATGGAGCAGCGGGTCGAGCCTGTCGCCGCCCCTGGCGAAATCAGCGTCCCGCAATCCCCTTTGACAATGGAGAACGGTCCCGCGGTTGGAACGGGACCGGGTGTTGCTTGAGCGAAGGCGGCTGAGCCAATCGCGAGTCCGATGGCGGCATGAAGAACGATTTGTCGAATCCTGCGGCTTGCTGACATCCCCCGCCGCGATCCCGGCGGGAGCGGCGCAAACCCTGACCACCCAGGAGCCTCCTCCAAGCGCCGCTCGCCGCCTGTCCAGCCCTTCGACACCACGATGGAGCCTCTTCTTTTCCGTGCCCGCACCAAAACCCAGATCAGTCCGGCGGCGGCGAGAAACGTGGAAGGCTCCGGGACAGCGGTGTCAACAGCACCTTCAACAGCGAGGATCGGAGTGGTGAGGTCGTTGGCGTACAACAGAGGAATTCCGCCGGTGACTGTCGACGTGCAGCCGTAGCTCATGGCGTTGACGCCGTTCATCAGAGGGTGCGGGGCGATCTGGGGGCCATTGGCAGATTCCACACCGCCAATTTCTACGCCACAGTCGGTGAAGCTGGGAAGCAGCCTGAGAGAACTGCCGATTGCCGTTAACAGGTTGTTGAGCAGGGCGTTGTGAACCGCAAAGGCAGAGCCGCCGGAGTGTTCTCCGGTCAGGTAGACTGTGCCGCCCCCAGCGAGAAACGCAGCGATAGCTGCGGTCTCACCCGGGGTGTAATCATTTGGCGTCATAGAGAGCAGGAGATGGACGCCGCTGAGGCTGGCGGGAGTAATGTCACTCACGAGGGTCGAGGTGACGCCCGGCTTGGAGTTGTAATAGTTGTTCGGAATGGTGGCAAAGGAGAGCAGACCGAAGCGCACAAGGACGTTCGTGCCGGTCCCGAGTAGATTGTCAAAGAACTCGGTATCCTGGGGAAAAACTCCGCCCGGTAGGGTGTCGACAGTGTTGACATCGCCGCCGACGACCAGGACTCCGGCGTGGCTGATGGAAAGAATAAGCAGCGATGCGACGAGCAATCGCAGGGAGTATCGAATTAGCTTCATCTCAGTTCCTCCGGATCATGTGGACCGGGCGGCCACTTCAACGCCACTTTGAATCGCCTGGGCCTCCGTCCCAGGCGCCGAATCGCCGGTTTGCCCAGTACGAAGATCCGAACCGGCGGTAGAATGTAGCTTAGATCCCAGAACTGACCTCGGGAAGTAAAAGCACGTAAAACGAACGTAGGTCAGACGTAAAGATTGCTCAGAACCGTATGGAGCGAAACGCTCAATCGGCAACCGCGCTCTCCGCGCTGGAGCGCACCATCGGCAGCAAAACGTTCGCGAGGGCCGAGCGGCATCGAAGTCTGTTGCGCCATCTGGTAGAAAAAACGGTTGCGGGCAGAGCCGGGGAGATCAAGGAATCGACCATTGCGCTGGAGGTGTTCGGGCGAGATGCCTACGATCCACAAGTCGACGCCCAGGCCCGGGTGGAAGTCGGCAAGCTGCGGGAGCGGTTGGAAAGATACTATGCCACCGAGGGGAGCGGCGAGACGGTTCGGATCGAAATTCCCAAGGGCAGCTATACACCCGTTTTCCGTGCCGTGACCGCCGGTCCTCTGACAGAGGCGGCTGTGACGCCGCAACCTGCGCGGTTGCCGAACGCGCGTGTTTTGGGCTGGGTTGTCGCGGCCGTTGTGCTCGCGGCCGGAGTAGTGGTTGCGATCTGGAATCCGTCACGCTCGACCGGCCCAGCCGACCGCACATCCATCGCGGTTCTGCCGTTCGAAGACCTGAGCCCCACCAAGGATCTCGACTATCTTTGCAGCGGCATCACCGATGAGTTGATCGGCGACCTCGCAAGCCTTCACGTGTTTCGCGTCTTGCCGCGCAGTTCCGTCACACAATATAAGGCGCGCCCCACCGACGCCCGGAAAATTGGCCAGCAACTGAACGTCCACGCAGTCGTGGAAGGAACAGTGCGGAAGGAGAATAACCGGATCAGGATTCAGGTCCAAGTTGTGGAAACCCGGCAAGGCCTCCTCCTGTGGCAGGCCGCCTACGACCGGGATTTTGGCAAAGTTCTGGAGATCCAGCGTGAAATCGCCGAAGCGACTGCCACAGCTTTCAACCGGCAGTTGTTCTATACGGCACGGGCGTTGCTACGGCAGCGGACACAGAATAGCGAGGCATACGATCACTACCTCCGCGCGACCTACTATTACGCCAACGATGCCTCGCGATCGATTCCGCACTACCGCGCGTCAATTGCAGCCGATCCTGGATATGCGCTCGCCTGGGCCGGCCTGGCGGCAGGGTGGATCCGCATAGGCGAGTACGAGATAGCCTCGCCTCTCAAGGCTCGCCAGGAGGGAATGACTGCCGCTGCTAAGGCGGTTTCGCTCGATCCGAAACTGGCGGAAGCACAATGGGTCCTGGGGGTCGCGAAGCTGTATTATGAGCACGACTGGCGAGCGGCGGAAAAGGCGCTTCTGAAAGCGATCGAGCTCGACAGAATGTATGGCCGATTCCGCTGGGAACACGCGCGCCTGATCCTCATTCCGACGGGGCGGTTTCGTGAATGCGTCGATCAGGTGCAGGAAGCGCTTTCGCTGGAACCGGCGAATCCGATCCTCTATAATCTTGTCGCCAATTGCTACATCAAAGGCCGCCAGTATCGGGAGGCTCTGCCGCCCCTTGAGAAGTCGCGCACGTTCGCTCCCCGAGCGCTTTCGGCTGTGGTCCTGCAGGGCATGGCTGCCGCCGGGCAGGGAGACTACGAGCAGGCGCTTCGCCGGTTCGAAGAAGCAGCAGCGATCCGCCGCTCCACTTGGGTCTTAGGCCATCTCGGATTTACACTCGCCAGGCTGGGACGGTCCGGCGACGCGAGAATGATCGTCGCCGAACTGGAATTGCGCGGTAAGCATGCATTTCTTCCCCACTATGATCTTGCCGTAGTCTATGACGCACTCGGAGAGAAACAGCGGGCAATCGACATGCTCGAACGCGCGCTCGCCGAGTTTTCTCCGTTGATCCCTTGGATCAATGTGGACTACCGTTTGGATGATTTGCGGGACGAGCCGCGATTTGGACGGCTTGTCGAAAAAGTGGGGTTAAGCCGGGCGTCACGCAATTAGTGCTGTGGCGCGTGGCGGGGCAAACGGGTCGCCTGCTTACTGAATGCGTGGTCTGTTCTGTTCGTTGAGGATCAGGCCCTCGAATATCGCGAGGACCTGCTTGCGGTAGGCGTAAATCCGCTGGAGATTTTCCCTGAAGGTCATTCCGAAATCCGGGGCCCGCATCCATTTGTCGAGCATCGCGCGTGGCACGTCGATGTCCTGTCGCAGCGCTTCCACAGGGTGCCCGCGCAAAAACAAACCGTAGAAGAACGCGGCCTCCCGCTGCGGCGCTAAGGGGTCGAAATCATCGTGTTGAGGCGTCATGTTTCACGTCTCGTAAAAACGCCAGTATAAACGGTTGGAGGCCTCGGAGCAAGTGTTTGGAAAGCTACAAATGCGACCCTCCGCGAGGCGGCAGCGCGCGAAAATCGCCACCGCCTTGCGCGCTCTGGAGCCGGCAGAGTTACGAGACTTTCTTGGCGATGTATTCGAGCGAAGGGCCGCCATTCGGCGCCTCCACGTGGAACTTGATTTCGTTGCCGTTGACCTTGCCCTTGTAATTCAGTTTCATCTCGTTCTCCTGAAACTTCACGGTGATCGAAAACGAGAGGCTGTCGCCGTCGACCTTGCCCTCTGTGATCGTGGACTTCCCCATCATCTGGCTGGTCGTCTCGCCAGTGAGCTTTTCGCCTTCGACCTTGAAGACGAAAGTTCTCTCGATCGTGCCGTTGGGTGTTTGCGCCGTACCTTTCCAGGTGCCCGTGACGTCGGCGGCCAAAGAAATCATGGCGCAAACTGCGAACAAAACGAGTAACCGCTTCATGAGGATCCCCTTTCTGGTCCCAAACGTACGAGGTTCGGGTACCAGACTAACTTTGCGTCATTCTGTAATCGATTGCAAGAGCCTCCAGGCAGGCCAAACGGCCCACCCCACCCGTGAACTAAACACGACGCCGTTACTGTTTGCGTATGCCAATGACCACTCCCTAACGGTCGTGGCTCAGAAACCGATACCGGGCCGCGACCATGAGGGAGCGGATACGCAATTATTCATGACGCTCCGTTTAGCTCCTGCCGAGCAGGCGGCGGAGTCGATCGCGCCAAGAGTAGCGCAGGATTGTGTGCCGGTTCATTCCTTGTAACGCCCAGCCGTCCGGTCTATGTTCAACCGCGCTGATCCGCCGGAAAAATGCCGTACGAACTGCAACTTCCTCCAGTACCATTGATGGTTCCTTTTCCAGAAAGTGAAACAGTTCGTAGACGGAGGGAATCTGGATATCGTCCACGACCAGCCATCCCCCAAGCCTGATCCTGGGAAAGAGGTACGCGAACTCGATTTGCGGCAGCGGGTAGGCATGTGGCCCGTCCAGCAGCGCCAAGTCGATCTCGCCTTCAAACTGGTATCCAGGCAAGGTGTCGCTGGTCTCACCCTCGACGAAAATCACTTTTTCAGTTCGAAGATCGCTTTGCTTAAGCAGCTCAGTGATGGTCTGATCCGTACTTTCGATCGCAAAAGCGATGTGGTGATCGCTAGCATGGGATAGAACGATCGTGCTGCCACCGCATCCGGTTTCCACGGTGGACCGGAAAGGACCACGCTGCAGGATGCTACTGAGAGCGGCTGGGGGCATCGCGTCCCATGGATGAAAACGGCCGGCACGAACTATCAGGTCGGGATCGCGCATCCTTATCCAGTATCCGCCCCCAGGGGCGGAAGAAACTGGCAACTGGTTACGAAAAAATGAACAACCACTGGCCAACGTCTTCGCCGCTAGAACAAACTGGAACCATGACTGACATTGCATGGGAGACGTCGCATTCGGTTGAGGCGGGCGTGACTGCGGAGTTTGCCTGGAGCTACTGGACCAACATTGCGAACTGGGACGACCCGCCGGCAAAGTTCGAACTCGACGGGCGTTTTGAGGCCGGCGCCAGAGGAAGGAGGCGAATGCCGGGGCAGGAGCCGCTCGGTTGGATCATCCGCGAAGTGGGTCCGGGGAGGACGGCGGCCATCGAAATGGCGCTCGACCGCGCCTCCATTTCGTTCAAATGGCGATTTGACGAAATCGAGGGCGAGGCGCACGCGACTCACCCAGCGCATCGTGCTGCGCGGCGAGAATGCTGGCGCTTACGTTGAGCAGGTTCGTCCGGCATTCGGGTCGAATCTTCCGGGCGGGATGAGCGGGATCGCTCGCGCGATGGAGCAAGCCGCATCCCACAGTTCTGGCTCGCTGCATTGCTGCTGCCGCCCGTGGGTTTAGTCTGGCTCTGGCTTCAAAAGGGCCGGCCGATCCCCGCCAAGTTTGGTGGATCGGCGCTGGTTGTTTTGTGGAGTCTGGTGTGGCTTGGGATGATTTTTCTCCTGATGAAGCCACTGGGGCTGCGCTTTCAGCTAGATGGGACCGGCATCGTGCCGCGCTTCTTCACGTTTAAGCCGCCTGACGCGCTTTACTCGGAACTGGAGAAGAATCGGGCGCAGCAGTCGGCGGTCAAATCAGAGACGGGTTCCGGCGCGAGCGTTCCTGCTGCCGCGAATGGCCGTGGATTGGCCGGGATTTCGCGGGCCGCATCGCGATGGAGTGTACGCGGAGACACCCATTCTTACCGCGTGGCGGAATGAAGGATTGCCGCTGCTGTGGCGGCAGCCGGTGGGCGGAGGCTACGCTTCGTTTGTGATTGTGCAAGGGCGGGCCTATACGATCGAACAGCGTCGCGAACAGGAAGTGGTTGCAGCTTACGACGTGAAAAATGGTCGCGAGCTTTGGACCAACTCGTGGAAGGCCGAGTTCAAGGAAGCGATGGGAGGCGACGGGCCGCGCGCCACACCTCAATGGCACGACGGCCGGCTGTACACCCTCGGCGCGACGGGCGAGTTTCGATGCCTCGACGCGGGCGGCGGACGCACCATCTGGCGGAAGAACATCCTCGAGGACAATGCGGCGGAAAACATTCAGTGGGCAATGTCCGCCTCGCCGCTGATCGTCGACGACAAGGTGATCGTGTTGCCTGGTGGCAGCGGCGGTAAGTCTGTCGTTGCGTATGACCGGTCAAGCGGCGCGCCGGTGTGGAAGGCCCTCGACGACAAAGCAGCCTACACCGCGCCCATGGTTGCGACGCTGGCCGGAAACGCCAGCTCGTGATCGTGACGGGAAGCCGGGTGGCCGGCCTCACGGTCGAAGACGGCAAGCTGCTCTGGGACTATCCGTGGAGCACCCAATACGACATCAACAGCGCGCAGCCGATAGTGGCCGGGCCGAACCGCTTGTTCCTTTCGGCGGGTTACGGACACGCTCCAAGGTGCAAAAAGCGGTTTCCGAGTCGCCTCTGCCGCCCCTCGACAATGGGGGATGCATGCTGGCCGGTTCGTTTTCTCTGAGCTGATCGCCCATCTTCCTCACCAGGAGTTC
>JBOGMR010000879.1:0-3320 GCA_050746825.1 Bryobacteraceae bacterium
GTCTCGATGATCATGCTGCCGACGATGTCGGCGGGCATCAGATCGGGCGTGAACTGAATGCGGGAGTACTTCAATTGCAGTGCCCGGGCCAGAGTGCGAAGGAGGGTGGTCTTGCCCAGACCGGGAACCCCTTCAAGCAATACGTGGCCCGCGGACAGCAGGCATATCAGGACGCCGTCGACGACATCCTGCTGGCCTACGATGACTTTAGCGATTTCTTCACGGACAACATTAAGCTTGGAAACGGCGGACTGGAGAGCGGCGTCGGAACCCACCTCAATATTGTAGTCCGTTTGTCCTGTGATGCGCTGTTACTTCTTGGATTAGCCGGCGGGTTCGATATGGCAACCACTCCTGCACGGCCGGCTTGGCAGCGTAGCGCGAAGTGGGCCGTTTCGAACCCGGGATGTTTACGCTTCGGACTGCTGGAGGGCGTTGCGGCCGAGGAACTGGGCGAAGTAGCCGAGGATGGTGGACATCTCGTCGAGGGCGCGGCGGGCTTGGGGCGGCGCAAGACGGCGGGTGGCGCGAAACCAGATCTGCATGAGCTGATAGTCGAGGAGCAACATTCGCTGCTCGATGGGGTCGACGCCCATGTCCGAAGAATGCCGCAGCAGGAAGCTGACAATGCGGAAGTCACCACGGAGCTGCTGGTGGAGTTTGTCGAGCGCTTCCGGCCCGTCGGCGCTTCCGAGCCGCTGCTGCACTTCGGCGTAGCTAAGGCCGGTCGCCGAAGCGGTGGTGGCTTGCCCTTCCTTAGAGCGTGTCTGGAGAATCAGAAGGCAGGAATAGCGAAACCAGTACACGAATAGAATCAGGGAAAAGACAACGATCAGCGAGATCGAAAACATGCGCGTACACCTTTAGCCTGCGTGCGGGCCTGGACCAAACCTTTCCAGCGTCCCCCGCCGCCGGTGAGGTCAAACCACCTTTGTTCAATAACACCAGCAGCATAACACCAGCCTGCCCCCTCCGCAAGAGCATTCTGAGCACCAAACCGGCAAGATACGTAAAATTCAGACACCGAACTTCGCACCGGCTCCATCATAGCTATTGCGGAACCATTCGGATTTCGACGGATTCCGATCCCTTGGGCAACCACCGGAACCATTCGCGTCCGATCCGAATTGTCGCGGGCTGATACCCGTTCGCGTTGATCCGAATGCTGTGTGGCGCGGGCAGAGTCATTAGTTCGAAGCGTCCGTTTTGATCTGTCTCCGCACGGAAAAGCGGCACCTGTTCGGATGGGTCGGTGACCACTTCGGCCCAGCGCACCGGTTCGCCCGAAGTGCGGTCGCGTACCCGTCCGGAAAGCTTGTAGGTTGCGCTTGCCGATCCGGTGACTCGTGCCGCTCCGAAATCGACAGCCTCGCCACTCCACCAAAAGGCGTAAAAGACACCTCCAAAGAGTAGGACGAATCCCAGCAACCATCGGATTACTTGCCCGCGGAGATCCTTTCGGTCTTCGGCTGCCTGTTCGGTCCAGAATTCGGGGCCGCCGCGAGGCTCGTCGTCGCTCACCGATTCCCAGTCTAGCAGTGGAGGCGGGAAAGGCTGATGGAAGCGGGACAGGCGCCGAGACAAGTCCCGGCGTGGCAGGCGCAAGTTCCTGCGCCATGGCGCTCATCGGCGGGGCCGCTCCGCACCCAACCCCTTGACATAGGGACCGCGGTTTCCGTTCGGCAGAATCGTCTCGGGGCCGGTTCGCGCGCCCTTAAAATGATCGGGCGTCATCTCCCGCGCGCCTTTCAGATTGGCGCACGTGAAGTCTACCGCCATCAGGACCGCTTCGCTGAAGCGCGAATCCGTGAGCCGCGAACCCGCGAAGTCTACACCGTTGAGTCGCGCGCCGGAAAAGTTGCAGCCTGCTACTTCCGATTGAAAGATCAAATTGCGGCCAAGGTTGGCCTGGTTGAACTTGACGCCCACTATCCGCGCCGCGCGGAACTCGCAGTTCGTCAGAGTGACATAGGTGAGGTCAGCCGCGGCGATGCTGGTGGCGGTAAGCTGGCAGGAATGCAAGCGCGACCGGACCAGCCGCGCACCGTCCAGCGTGGCGCCCCCGAAGTTGCATTCGTAGATCGACGAGTGGTTCAAGACGGCGTTGGTGAGGTTGGCTTCCATGAAGTCGCACAGATTGACATGCGCGCCGTAAATCCGGGCGTCGCGCAAATTCGCCTTCGCGAAATGGGCGTGCCCCAGGCGCGCTTCTGAAAAATTGCACTCCGCCAGCCAGGCGAAATCGAATCGTGCGTTCGTCAAATCCGCTTGCGAAAAGTCCGCGCCAACGGCAGCCACGTTTCGCAGGTCCGCACCCGACAGGTCTGCGCCGCTAAGATCGGCTCCCGTCAACTTGCTGTCGAGGAACGTCGCCGAGGATAGGATCGCCTGGCGAAGATTGACGCGCTCCAAATTCATGTCCGTCAAGCTGAAACCGGCGAGATTGGCCCGTCGTCCGCCCGGAGCTTTTTCAAGCCAGCGGCGGTGCGCGTCCAGCACCTGATCCAGGTGTGGAGCACTCGTGCATAGGACGCTCATATCCTAAGAGTCATATCGTCCAGGAAAGCGGGAATCTTTAATGAAGCTCTGGCACGTGTTATCGCGAAGGGATGGGCAGGTTCGACGCGGCGGCAACCGGTTCACGCGGGCTGGAGAGCGGTTTCGGCGAAGGCAGCGATACGACGAATCGCGACCCCTTATTCAGCTCGCTCTCCACTTTCACCTTCCCGCCGTGCGCCTGCGCGATCCAGGCGACGAAACTGAGGCCGAGGCCCAGTCCCTTCTCCGGCGTCTGATCGATAGTGGGCACCCGGTAGAATCGCTCGAAGATGTGCGGCAGGTGCTCCGGGTGGATTCCACATCCGGTGTCTTGAACCGCCAGTTCGATGCGATCGCCCACAGGCTTGAGCGACACGCTGACGCGTCCGCCCGGCGGTGTGAACTTGATCGCGTTTGAGATCAGGTTGGAGATCATACGCTCGATCTGCACGCGATCCACTTCGATGAAACACTCTGGCGGCAAATCAGCCCGTAGATCCACGCCGCCGGCGTCGGCGGGAATTTGAAACTGGTCGATGATGTCGCGCAGGGTGGCCGATAGATCGATCTGCGCTTTTTGCAAAGCCACCTGTCCGGACTCGGATTGCGCGAGCAGCAGCAATGCGCGGACGATTTGCGAAAGGCGTTCCACATCCTGCAGCGCGGTGACGATCGCCTCGCGGTACTGCTCCGCGTCTTTAGCCGTGAACAATGCGACTTCGAGCTGGCCGCGGATCGAGGTGATCGGCGTTCGCAGCTCGTGCGACACGTCGGTCGAGAAT
>JBOGMR010000880.1:0-12364 GCA_050746825.1 Bryobacteraceae bacterium
GGCGTGCGCTTCGTACAGTGCTCCCACAGCTACAAATGGGACCAGCACGCCGAGCTCTATCGCCTGCACACCAAGAACGCGCGTGAAGTCGATCTGCCGATTGCCGGTCTGCTCAAAGACCTGAAATCACGCGGCCTGCTCAACGACACGCTGGTGCTGTGGGGCGCCGAGTTCGGACGCACACCCGTTGCGCAGGCGGGCGACGGCCGCGACCACAATCCTTATGGCTACACCGTGTGGATGGCGGGCGGCGGTGTCAAGGGCGGCTTCACTTACGGCGCCACCGACGACTTCGGCTACTACGCGGTCCAGGATCGCATGCATCTCCACGACCTGCACGCGACCATCCTGCACCTGCTCGGACTCAACCACGAGAAGCTCACCTACTTCTTCAGCGGCCGCAATTTCCGGCTGACCGACGTCGCCGGCAACGTCGCCCACCGCATCATCGCGTGACGTGCCCGCTCGAAAATTCGTGGGGCGGCCCCGTGGGCCGCTGGCGGCCTCCCAGGCCGCCTCTTAGCGGCCGGCGGCGCCGCTGTCGGCACAGCCGATTCGAGCCTTGAAAGCGGCGTGAGCCTCGGGTGCGCGCCGGTTCGTCCACTCGATGAACTCCCCGGCCGCCTTCTCGAGATTGGCGAATGCCTGCGGGTTCTTCGTCGCGTCCCGCAGCCCCGGCATCACCCGCCGCATCCGCTCCCAGCACAGCAGCATCTCCTGGCCGCTGGCGTAGAACAGTTCCTTGTCCAGGACTTCGTTCGTCAGGAATGAGGCCACCATATCCCAGTAGCTCGTCACCATGCGCATGAAGGTGTGCGGCTCCGAGCCGGGCGGGCAAAGCTGAACGTGCTCCTCGTAGTCCCGCGCGTGGTAGTTCTTCCCGAACCAGTCCCGAGCCTGGCGCATCTTGTCCTCGCGGCGGAGTTCATACAGGCGAAGAATCAGGTTGGCGTCGTCGTGGGTTGGTTGTCGATTCATTCCTCAAGGTTCGCATCTTGCCCGCTTCATTGGGAAGTCCTCGCCTCGCGCGCGCCCCGTTTTGTCGACGCCCTCGATTCGCGCGAAGACGCCGTCGGCGCCCTGCTTCCTGTAGATGACCCTCTGCGGGAAGTCGTGCTCTTTGTTCTCGAACACCACGTCGGTGGCCGAACCCTTCAGGAATCGGAACGGTGTCGGAGCCTGCTTGCCGGCGATCGCCGTGTACACCACGCTATCTCCGGAGCGCTCCAGCTTCAGAAACTCGAGGGACACCGCGCGCCCGTCTTTCACCGCACGGCCCACGCCCAGCATGACGCCTCCAGCCGGCTTGTTCCATTGCTCCTCGAAGGTGACCGGGCCCATCCGCCCTTCCCAACATCCTGCGAGCCAGGCGAACTCCTCGAGCGCCGGCGCGCGGTCCTGGGCGCCGGACGCCGAAACGAACAGCAGAACCATTATCAGTCGTTGCAGTCTCATAGACTCACGATAAGAAGCAGGCTGGCTCTTCGTCTTGGAAAAAAGCGTCATTCTCCATAGACAAAGCAGTCGCTCATCGGATGGCTGACGCGGAGGTACTCGGCGGGCGTCGTGCCGCAGAACTGTTTGAAGTCGCGGATCATGTGCGCCTGGTCGTAGTAGCCGCACTCGACGGCCAGATCGGCCGCGCGCACCTGCGGTGCGTTGCGGACGGCATTCTGGAAGCGCATCACGCGCGCGAACATCTTCGGTTTGAGTCCTACTGCGCGCTCAAATCGCCTCTCGAGCTGCCGCGTGCTCAATCCGGCGTCGCGATGCAGGCTCGCGACGGGCCTCCGGCCGCCGGATCGCACGATGGCATCGATGGTCGAAGCTACCGCGGCATCCGTTTCGGGGGCGCGCCGATCGGCGAGTCGTGCCGTGAGGAAGTCATCGACCAGGGCAACGCGCCGGCCTGTACACACGCCCTCCTGCAACTGCTCGAGCAGTTCACGCGCCGCCGCGCGCCAAACGTTCGCCAGCTCCTCGATGCGGCCGGTGATCTCGCCTAAAGGAAATCGGAGAAACGGGTATGCGCCGCCCGGCAGGAACCGGACGCCGATGACATTCACCTGGCCGGTGGCCCTCAGCCTCACGGGCCCCTCCAGTTGCCCGGCCAGCAGGAGCCGCGACTGTAGCTGCGTCGCTGCGCCGTTCTCAAGTTCGAACGGATCGCCTAAGTGAAAGATCAGCTCCATCGAGCCGTCCGGAACCACGAGCTGCGGATCCAGAGGCGTCTGTGACTCCAGTGTCCAGTAACAGCGCACCAGCCCGCGCAGCGCTGGCGAGGGCTCGACTTCGCGATAGACCAACCTCTCCTCCTGCTACAATCTCACGGAGCTATGCAAGTGTCGCCGACGCTGGTGCATTCCAGGCCGATCGAAGGGCCCACTGCCTGGGTCCAAAGGGATTTTCAAAATCCTGCCGTGTGGGACTATCATCTCACGCCGGAAACGATCGGGGAGCTTGACCGTGCGATCACCGCGATTCGCGCGGGCGGCAAGCAACTCGGCTCGCTTACCGCGGCCGACTTCGATCTGCCTTCGTTCCGCGAGCCGGCTGAAACGCTCCGCGCCGAACTCGGCGCAGGCCGCGGCTTCGTCGTCGTCAAGGGGCTGCCTATCGCTCGCTACACCGAAGACGAAGCGGCGATGGCCTATTGGGGACTCGGCGCCTTTCTCGGCCGTCCTCTGCCGCAGAATGTGCAGGGCGAGCGCCTTTATGCGGTACGCGATGAGGGCTACCAGATCGCACGAGACTGGGGCACGGTGGGCGTGCGCTTTTCGAAGACGACCGAGGGACTCAACTTCCACACCGACTCGGCGCCGGCTTTGATGGGAAACACCCCGGACGTGGTTGGTTTGCTTGCACTCCAGGTTGCCAAGTCGGGCGGCGCGTCGGCTTTGGTAAGCGCGACCTCGGTGCACAACGTGATGCTGGCCGAGCGCCCCGACCTGCTCGCGCGCCTCTACCAGCCGTATCACTTCGACCGGCGCGCCGAGCTGCGCACCGGCGAGTCATCCACGCTGGTGGCGCCGGTGTTTCGGTATGCGGACTCGCTACAGGTCCGCTATTTCCGCTTTTACATTCCGCAAGGGCACGAAATCGCGGGCGCGCCGCTCACAGACGCCGACGTCGCGCCGCTCGATTTTCTCGACAAGGTGATGAACCGCTCCGAGCTGCAAGTGACTTTTGAGATGCAGCCGGGCGATATGCAGTTCGTTTCCAACACGTTCGTTCTGCACAGCCGCACACGGTTCGAGGACCATGCCGGGCCGGAGCGGCGGCGGCACCTGAAGAGACTTTGGTTGCAGTTCTAAGCGGGACCGCTCCCTGACCGGCGGGGCCGGGGTCTTGCATGAGAAACTTCCTGCGCTCCCTCGCCTACGCTCTCCTCGCGTTGTTCGCGTACACCGTTCTGGCTGTTCGCGAATCTGGGGCGAAGCACGCCGAATCCGCTTAGGCCGCCGCAGGCGCTCGTCACCTCCGGTCCCTTCCGTTACAGCCGCAACCCGATCATGCTGGGAGGCTGGCTGTTCGGCGGAGGACTCGGCGTTATTCTCGCATCGCCTTCCCTGCTGGGCCTGGTCGCAGCCATCGCCGCGAGCGGCGTTGTGTATGTGCGAATGGAAAAACCGGCTCTCGCCTCGCGCTTCGGCGAGGCATGGTCACGCTACGCCGGCGCCAAAGCTCCGTTCAACTCGCCCGGGTTATCGCCATGTTCAATCTCCGCGGTGTACGCGAAGTGAGCGCGTACATACTGGGACGCTACAATTGAGTCGGATCACCGCAATGTCTATCCCCGCGTCTGTCTTCACGCTCGAATCCGTTCTGGAGGCAAGGGAACGCCTCATGGAGCGGAAAAAGAATGGAAAGTTGACCCAGCTTGAGGTTTTTCGCGAAGCCCTTAAGCTCGATCCGCACGACCACATCGCTCTCACCGCCATCGGGGCTGACTTGGTCCAGCAAGGACGGCCGGAAGAGGCAGTCGACTATCTCTGGCGATCGATCGCCGCCTGTCCATCTGCTCCCGAAGGCTACGGCTGGCTGAATCAAGCTGTACGCGACGTTGATCCTGAGCTTGCAGACTCTCTGATGTCACTCGTTACGAGGCGCCTGCTGCGTGACCCCAATTATGGTCCCGGCGTTCGCGAGAAATGGATCGCCAGGTTTCCGGCGAAAACCGGGGACGTTCTCAGTGACATGGTATCGGAGGTGCTCGAGGGGGTGGTCACCGACTTGAGCCGCGGAGTTCCGAACGAGCCGTCGCGCGTCACCGAGAAGCTGCGGCCTCACCGGCTGATTCAAGACATCATCGATAGCGCGGGGGAAGCGTTGGACCGTGACACGGTCGATGAAATTCTGAAGCTGGGCGCGCCATGCGTTCCTTTGCTGGTTGGCGTGTTGCGCGCCTGGGCTCAGGACGAGCTGCCCGATGATGACAATGTACCCGCGCGCATCGCGCTTGCTCTGCTGGGCGAAATCGGCGACCCTCGCACGCTTCCCGCGATCGTCGATCTCACGGACATCGAGGAAGCCGGCGTCGCGGTCGTCGCGGCCTGGGCGGCTCATCGCATCGCCGAGCAGCATCCTGATCTCCAGGAGCAGGTTCGATTAGCGCCCTTTCCGCCGCCCGATCACGATGTCTACGATTTCTGTTGTTCTCCATTCGAATCGGACGAGGGGGGCCAAGACTTCACGTTGGATCCATTCGAAGCGGAGCCGAGGCCTGCGCCGATCGGGCGCAATGATCCCTGCTGGTGCGGAAGCGGCAAGAAGTATAAGAAGTGTCACATGGAAGAGGATCAGAACGAGCCGTCCTGGGAGGAGCAAGACGGGGAAGCTTTCACGCAGGTGTTCGAACAGTTGGTGGACTTCGCCGGCGAGCGCCTCGACAAAGACGAGATTGGGCGCGCCGCCGACATCTTCTTCGGCGGTTCCGGCCGAGCGAAGGTGAAGGAATCAGACGAGCTTGCCTTCGGGAGCTGGCTGCTGTGCGCCCATCGCGTGGAGCCTTCTCGACGCACGCTGGCGGAGGAATATTTTGAACGGCACGGCGACTTGCTTCCCATCGAACAGCAGACCGTTCTCAGAGCGTGGATCCAGGGAGGCTATCACCTTCTCGAAGTGCTGCGCGTCGAGTCGGGCGTTGGATTTCAGGTCAAGGATTTCTTGCTCGACAAGACTTA
Source organism: Bryobacteraceae bacterium (assembly GCA_050746825.1). GTDB lineage: Bacteria > Acidobacteriota > Terriglobia > Bryobacterales > Bryobacteraceae > JBOGMR01. The sequence goes on from JBOGMR010000880.1 coordinate 5,184, forward strand.
CTTCGTCTACGATGAGCCAGGTTCCGAGCAAGTCGCCGCAGGAGAGTGCGTCTTCGCGTTCGTCGCCGAAGAGCTGGGTGAGAGAGTCCTTTACACCGAATGCCTGGTGGCCCCGCGCGAGGTCTGCCCTGAACTCCGGCGCTGGATTGCACAGGAAAGAAAAGGTTCGGATCTCAAGGGGCGTGAGTTTCTCCGGCAAAACTGCCATCGCATTCGCCAGGAAGTGGTCAGACTGCGGCGGGAGTGGGTGAAAGTGCGCGCGGCGACAACCCAAGCGGAAGCCTTGGTCCACTGCAAAGCGAAGTACGACATCCTCAATCTGCCGGCGGTGATGGCGGCGCTGGAAGCCTCGCCTGTGTTTTCGATGGCCGGCGAGCAGTCAGGCGTGTTGCACTTCAACTGGCTCGAAGACGTCAATTCCGGCAGCGCCGCCAACCATATCCTCGGTGAGATCACTATCAAGAAGGACCGGTTGACGCTCGAGTGCAACTCTCGCGAGCGCCTCAAGCGCGGCGTGGACTTGCTTCGAGACTTCGGAACGGGAATGCTGAAGCCAAAGGGTCAGCAGTTCCAATCAGCGAAGTCGTAGCGATAGGCGACCCAATCGGCCACTCACTAGATCGCGATCAAGCCGCGGCGGATCCCGAGTGTCACCGCTTCGGTCCGGCTCGACGCGTTCAGTCTCGTGAAGATCGATGCGATGTGGAACTTCACGGTATGCTCGGAAATCCCGAGGCGGTAGGCGATCATCTTGTTGCCTTCCCCTTGCGCGACCAGCCGGAGCACCTCGACTTCGCGCGGCGTGAGGGCTTCGAGTGTGTGGGAGGCGGGCGCCGGCTGCGCTCCGGCCTCGGCATCGAGCCAGGCATCGACCGCACCGGGATGGATCACGATCAAGCCTGCGGCGGCGGCATCGAGCGCCGCGCCGATCTGCTCCTCGGACGCGTCCGGCGGCAGGACGGCGCGTGCTGTCCCGATTCGCAGCGCGTCAGGCGGCATTTCGCCGAGCATCACTACGGGCAGCGACGCGGCGGCGTGCGGTTCCTCCCACGAGGCTCCTGGTTCGGCGAGGACCAGATCGGCATCGGCCGCGGTGGAAGCGACCGCGAGAGACGGCCGCCGCGCGACGAGCGCTTCGAGGCCCGCGCGCACTACCGCCGATCGCGCTGCGATGAAGATCCGTGTCAAGCCGCCGCCTTCGGCGGGTTGCCGAGCGCCACGCTCAGCCGCCGCCACTTGCCTCCTCGAATCAAGTCCAGCGTCAATCCGTCCTGCGCGCGCCGCAACGACCGCTGCAGTACGGGCGCAGTTGTCATCATGATGTCGCCAACGAGGATCCCGGCGAGTTCCGCCACCGCGCCCGGCTCGATGCCGACCACGGCCAGGCCCGGCGCGGGCTGAGTCACTGGCTGCAGGGTGACGCCCAGTTTCGGCGGCGCTCGACGCCGGCCCAGAAATCGCTCGACAGCGTTGCTCGCGACGGCGATCCCCAACCCGCCGGCCACCATGCAGTTGATGCCGGCGACGCGCCCGCGGGCGTCAGCCAGCGGCCCTCCCGAGTTTCCCGGCGCGAGCCGCACGTTCGCGCGGACCCAATCGTCGCCGTTAACCTCGTACACGACGCCAGTCGCGACGGCGCCAATCACACCCAGCGGATTGCCCACCGCGATCACCAACGCACCGGGCCGGAGCAGGTCCGAATCCGCCACTTCCGCAGCAGGGAGCCCTTTTGCGTCCACCCGCAGAGAAGCCAGGTCAAGTTGCGCGTCGCGGGATTCGAGCCGAGCGCGCAGCACGCGTCCATCGTGAAGCGTGATTTCCTGCGTCGACTCACGCGCCACGTGCGCGTTGGTTATGATGCGCCCATCGGCGTCCCACACGACGCCCGCTCCATTGCCCTGTCGTCGACCGCGCACCTCAACGGTAATCCGCCGGAGCGATCCAGCCAGCGCTTCCAGTTCCGCCTGCATCGATTTACGCTCCTCTCGGACGCTCGCCGACCTTGATCGGGATCTCTGCCTTCGCTCCGCCACGGATGATTTGCGCGAGCACCGTTCTGCCCACTTGCGACGGATCGAGTTGCGCCTGGAGATCGACAGGGTCGGCCATAGGCTTGCCGTCGACTCCGGTCAGAATGTCGCCCACAAGAAGCCCGGCCTTCTCGGCGGGACCATCGGTCTCCACCGAAAGTACAATCAGGCCGCCTTGTCCCGACGGCAGCCGCACCGGCTGCAAGCCCACTCCGAGATAGCCTCGCCCGATGTGCCCTCTTTTCAGAAGCTCTTCGACCACGCGATTCACCGTCACGGCCGGCACCGTCATGGGCATGCCGCGCGCGATCCCCGATGTATTGATGCCCAATACCCGCCCTTCGGCGTCAATAAGAGCGCCGCCGGAGAAGCCGTGGTAGATGGAGACGTCGAGGCGCAGGTATTTGTCGATCGCTCCACCGCGCCACGATCGAAACGCCCCGCCGACAGAGCTGACCACGCCGAGGCTGGCGGTCGGGCCTCGACCCACGGCAAGAACGATATTGCCCGCGCGGAGCTCGGCGTCGCCTGCCACATCGGCAACGGTGCCTGATGTGTCCGCCAATCTCAGCACGGCCAGATCGGTGGTGGCATCGCGGCCCGCCAGCGTGGCCGGCGCGCTCCTCCCGTCGCCAAACGTTACGGTGATCTCTTCGTCGCGCTCGGTGGTATGATCGCTGGTCGCGATCACGCCGGGACGCCAAATCACGCCGCTTGAAGGCGTTGCGCGGCGGGCGTTGACGGCGATCACAGAAGCCCCCGCCTTCTCAACGGCATCCGCCAACTGATTGGAAAGACTCAAAAGCGAATTGCTCATCAGGTTCCTCCACCTTCATGATGTACAAACGTGCGATCGGGCACACCGGAAGTTCGGCTAGGGAACCCCTGTCAAGAAGTGCTGGGAACTTTATTTGACGGTGTATCAATCACTTGCAGAATTCTCTTGTCACTCGCAGCGGGAGTGTGCTAATAATATGTTCTGGGAAGTTTACAGCCCAGATTCAAATCCAAATCACCGTTAACCAATAACCAACCATTGGAGGTTTGAACCACCATGAAGATTCGACCACTCTACGACCGCATCGTGGTCAAGCGGATCGAAGAGCAGGAGACGATCCTCGGCGGCATCATCATCCCGGATTCAGCGAAAGAGAAGCCCCAGGAGGGCGAAGTCATCGCTGTCGGGCATGGGAAGCGCCTCGAAGACGGCAAGCTGGTCCCGCTGGATGTCAAAGTCGGAGACCGGATTCTGTTCGGAAAGTACTCCGGCAGCGAGATCAAGCTGGACGGGGACGAGTACCTGATCATGCGCGAGGACGAAGTGCTCGGCGTTCTCGATGCGAAACCGCAAGCGGCCCGGAAGGCGAGCTAACAGCCAACAAGAGAGAGACAGCCAATGGCAAAACAGATCATTTACAGTGAACATTCCCGGCAAGCGATCCTGCGCGGCGTCAATCAGCTCGCTGACGCAGTGAAAGTAACGCTCGGACCGAAGGGACGCAACGTCGTCCTCGAGAAGAAGTTCGGTGGCCCGAACATCACCAAAGACGGCGTCACCGTGGCCAAGGAAATCGAGCTGAAGGACCCGCTCGAGAACATGGGCGCGCAGATGGTGCGCGAAGTCGCGTCGAAGACGAGCGACGTTGCCGGTGACGGCACGACCACCGCGACGATCCTGGCGCAAGCCCTCTATCGCGAAGGTGTGAAGGCGGTTGCCGCCGGCGCCAACCCGATGGCTCTCAAGCGCGGCATCGAGAAGGCCGTCGAGGTGGCCGTCGACGAGGTCAAGAAGCTCTCCAAGCCCGTCAGCGGAGAGATGATCGCACAGGTCGGCACCATTTCGGCCAACAGCGATGAGACGATCGGCAACATCATCGCCGAGGCCATGAAGAAGGTCGGCAAGGATGGAGTCATCACGGTTGAAGAGTCCCGCACGATGACCACCGAACTGCAGACGGTGGACGGCATGCAGTTCGACCGCGGCTATCTGTCACCCTACTTCGTGACGGACGCCGAGCGGATGGAGAGCGTCGTCGAAGATCCGTATATCCTGATCCACGAGAAGAAGATCTCGAACATGAAGGACCTGCTGCCGCTGCTCGAGCAGATCGCGCGCTCCGGCAAGCCGTTGCTGGTGATCGCCGAGGAAGTCGAGGGCGAAGCGCTGGCCACGCTGGTGGTCAACAAACTGCGCGGCACGCTCAACGCGTGCGCGGTGAAGGCTCCGGGCTTCGGCGACCGCCGCAAGGCGATGCTCGAAGACATCGGGATCCTCACGGGCGGCAAGGCCATCATGGAAGAGACCGGCATCAAGCTGGAAGGCGTCCGGCTCGAGGATCTGGGCCGCGCCAAGCGCGTCACGGTCGACAAGGACAACACCACCATCGTCGATGGCGCCGGAACCCAGAAGGCGATCGAAGGCCGCATCAAGCAGTTGCGCGCCCAGATCGACGAAACCACTTCGGACTACGACCGCGAGAAGCTGCAGGAGCGGCTGGCGAAGCTCGCCGGCGGCGTTGCGGTGATCAAGGTTGGGGCCGCGACCGAGACCGAAATGAAGGAAAAGAAGGCTCGCGTCGAAGACGCGCTGCACGCAACCCGCGCGGCCGTCGAGGAAGGGATCGTACCGGGCGGCGGTGTGGCGCTGCTGCGGGCTGCGGCCGCACTGAAGGGGCTGATAATCGGCGGCGATGAACAGATCGGCGTCGACATCGTGCGCCGCTCCTGCGAGGAGCCGCTGCGCCAGATCGTGTCGAACTCGGGAACCGAGGGCGCGATCGTGGTGGAGAAGGTACGCCAGGACTCGAACGCCAACTACGGCTATAACGCCGCCACCGACAAGTACGAAGATCTGGTGACCTGCGGCGTGATCGACCCGACCAAGGTCACGCGCACGGCGCTGCAGAATGCTTCATCCATCGCGTCGCTGATGTTGACCACCGAAGCGATGGTGGCCGAAATCCCCGAGAAGAAGTCGGCTGCTGCGCCGCCGGGACACGGACCGGGAGAGGATTACTAAGGGCAAGTAGTCAGAAGCAAGAACAGTTCACGGCCGCGCTTTCCAACCGGGGAGCGCGGCCGGTTTCCTTTGCGGCGGCCGCGACTCATGGCCGCGACATTGTCATAAAATCCGGTATGGAGCACGGCGCGGCGGAGAGCTACGAAGCTTGCAGAACTGCTGGCGTCGCGGGGATAAACGCATGCCGGTCAAGAAGACGAAAGTCGCCAAGAGGCCCGGGAGGAAGCCTGCGGAAGCGGCCCCTCTTCAGGACGAGGTACAGGCGGCGCTCTCGTGGCTCGAGCAGCACAGCACCACACGCGACCGCGAGAACCTGACGCGGTTCGGCATCACCGCGAACAAGGCGTTTGGCGTGTCGATGGCGAATATACAGGTGTTGGCCAAGCGACTCGGCCGCAATCACGAACTCGCTGCCGCTCTGTGGGAAACCGGCTGGTACGAGGCCCGCATGCTGACCTCGTTCGTCGACGAACCGGCGCGCGTCACGTCCGCGCAAATGAACCGCTGGTGCCGCGACTTCGACAACTGGGGCATCTGCGACACCCTGTGCTTTAACCTGTTTGACCGCACGCCGCACGCCTGGGCCAAGGTCGCCGAGTGGAGCGACAAGCGCGACGAGTTCGTCAAGCGCGCTGCCTTTGCGCTGCTCGCCAGCCTCGCCGGCCACGATAAGAGCGCCGGCGACGAGGCGTTTGTCGAGAGCCTGGCGCTCGTAGAACGCGCCGCCGGCGATGAGCGGAACTTCGTCAAGAAGTCAGTGAGCTGGGCTCTGCGGCGGATCGGCAGGCGTAACGCCGCGCTCAACGCCGCCGCGGTGGCGGTGGCGCGGCGCCTGGCGGACTCCCCACAGGCCGCGTCGCGCTGGGTGGGGAAAGACGCGCTCCGGGAGCTCACCAGTCCCGCGGTGATCCGGCAGTTGACGCGGTCCCGCCCCGCGGTCCGGTAATCCGCAACTTTTCATCGCGCGCGCCGATAATTCCAGCCGAGGTGAAGGACATGATCATTCGGAGGAATTCGCGGCCGCCAAACGTGGAGAGTGGTCCAAACAAGCCCGGACCCAGCCCGGCTGGTCCCGAGCCGTACCGGCGCAAGGATCTGCCGCCGAGCGCGGAGAGTGCTCCGCAGAAACACGGACCCAACCCGTTTGGTCCCGAGCCATTCCGTGGCAAGAATCCGCCTCCCAACGTCGAGAGTGGTCCAAACAAGCCCGGACCCAACCCGTTTGGTCCGGAGCCCTACCGGCGCAAGGATCCGCCGCCGAACGTCGAGAGCGGTCCACGCGGGTACGTTCCCAATCCCAATGGCCCCGAACCGTACCGGCTGTTCAATCCGCAGAAAGTGAACAGCGGTGCGACGCCGGACACGGTTGCGCAAGATCCCGCCGGCGATCTTCGGAAACAGCTCGCCGACGCCGCCGAGACGGCCGCCCAGAAGGCCAAGGCCGTCCAGGACGCGGTCAACCAGGGACTCGGTGCAGATGAAGTGAAGAAGCGGACCGAAGAGTGGAAGAAGGCGCAGCAGACCGTGATCGACCTCACCGATAAGCTGATCGCCGAGATGGAGAAGTCTGAACCGCCGCAGGAGCCGCCGAAAGGAGCGACGCCCGCGGACAAACCGGGCACGGGCAAGCCGGGAACAGAAGGCGGGAAGCCCGCGACCGGTCCGGGTGGTACGAAGGTTGGGGAAAAGCCGGTTGGTCTGCGGCCGCCGAAGGTCGAAGACGTTCTCGCCCGCATTCTGCAGCAGGCGCTAGAAAGCCGCATTCCCGGCTACGACCAGTTGCAAAACATCCGCAAGATTGTCGACCTCGCCAGAAAATTCATGTCCGGCGAGATCACCCCGGAGCAGTTGCAGAATGACCTCAAAGCGATGGGGCTCACGCTCAAGTCGCTGCCCAATACGCTCGCCGAATTGAAGAAGCAGGTAGAGTCCGGCAAACCGCCGAGCGAGCAGGAGGTGTTCGACAAGCTCCGCAAGGCGTTCCTCGAAGACCTGCAGAATCCGGAGGTCAAAGGCGTCAGCAAGGAGACCCTCGATGCGTTGACGAAAGCTCTCGACGCCGAGGCCAAGAAGATCGGCGCAGGCGGCAAGCCGGCCGGGCCTGTGCAGGGCGGCGGCGCCGAGCCGGACAA
>JBOGMR010000881.1:0-5303 GCA_050746825.1 Bryobacteraceae bacterium
GCTCCAGACTTCCGGCGGGACCGCGCGCGAGTGGCTGTCGATCAGATAGCCGTTCGAAACGTGACCACCGGCCAGGTGCAACTCGACAACCCGATCGAAGGGGATGCGGTCCAGCCACCGGAGCGGATCGAAACCGTGGTTGACGGAGTTGGTGTAGAGATTGGTGACATCCAGCAGGAGGCCGCAGCCGGTGCGCTCGACGATGCGCGAGAGGAATTCGGGCTCGTCCATCTCACCGGGCAGCACGACGTCGTAGGTGATGTTTTCGAGAACCAGCGGCGCTGGAATGGCGGCCTGCGCTCGCGCTGCATTGCGGCAAACCACGTCGACGGCTTCGCGCGTGAAGGGGAGCGGCGCGAGGTGTCCGATCTCGACGCCGCCGGCGCGAGTGAACGCGATGTGCTCGCTCCACCACGGACAGCGCAGCCGTTCGATGAGCGAGGCCAGTCGAGCGAGGTAGCGCGCATCGAGACCTTCGGCGCTGCCGAGCGACAGCTTGAGCGAGTGGGAGAGCAGCGGGAAGTGGCCGGCGAGCAGCGCGAGCTCTTCGAGCTTTTGGCGCGGCGCGTCGAGGTAGTGGTCGGCCGTGATCTCGAGGAAATCGAGTGCGTCGCGATGGAGAAAGATGGCGGAGCGCAACTCAGACCGGAAGCCGAGACCGGCGCCGAGCGCGGGCAAATCAAACAGGGAGTTACTCACCGCCACCTCCGCAACCACCGCAGCCACTCCCACCCCCGCCGCCGTCGCCGCCGCCGGAGCAGCTTGAGTCGCCCCCGCTGCTGCAGGAGCTGCCTCCGAAATCGCCGTAGGGCCGGCGGCGGCCCAGGAAATGCTCGTAAGCTCCGCCGGCCAGGATGCCCGTACCGAAGAGTCCGGCGGCGAGCAGCAGAGGAGCGCTGCCCTGCATGGTGGCGGCGGCGTCCGCGTATCCCGGCCGCAGCGACTCGTACGCCAACTCGAGGCGGCGCAACCAGGCTCGCCCACGAGCGCTGAGTCGCGGCCGGCGCGCCATCACCAGCGCGATCGCGCTGCCCGCGATTCCCATGAGGATGAGGAACAGCACGTTGCGCCTGCCGCGTGAGAGCGCCACGATCAGCTTGTACCCGCCCAGGATCGCGATGACGGAAATCGCGGTCCAGGCCAGTCGCCACGCTGCCGCGCGGGTCTCGGCGGAGGTCAGCAACTGTTCGTTTTGCAGGATTCCTTCGTACTGCCGGCAGTGCGTCCCGGCCTCCATCCTGAGTTGCGTAGAGGCCATGTCGCGCGAGTACTTCGGTGTTGCGAACCAGTCAAAGACGCGCCGCTCGAAGTGGTTCAGCGGGTGAAGATCGGGCGGCGAGGCGGATTGGCGGATCTGGCTCAGGGCGCGGTTCACGTCGAGGTATCCGCGGTCCGCCAGACCCGCTACGACGAGCCGCACGACTTCGTCCACACCGGCTCGAAGATAGGCGATCTGGTAAGGATCCGGGTTGGTGGGAATGAGGGCCGGTCCCAGGCTCTCGGTCTGATCCACACTTTGCAACCTGAACCAGTAGATCAGCAGCGTGGCCGCGATGATGGTGAGGTAGAGGATCAGGAATTCCGGACCGCGCATGTCGGCGACCGGATTATGAAGCAGCACTTTGGCTCCTTTCGGCGAGTGGCCCCGGCGCCGGCTGCCTTTGCGCTTCCCGCTCCGGTTTCCTCGCTCAATTCGATTGTGCCCGGCCGCTCGCGAAGGAAGCGTCACAGGCTTGTTACGGAATGGTTAAACCGGGTAACGGCGCCGAGCCACTCAGAAGCCCTTTACTGACCGCCAGGGAGCGGTGTCGCGGGCGCGGTACACGCTTAGTCGTGCGGACGCTTCAGGATCGTGAACTCGAACAGCGTGGGATCGAGGCCGCGCGCGGAAAGCTGGCTGATACACTCCTCAACGGAGTTGCCAATCGCTTCAATGCGGCGTAGAGGAGTCGTGGCCGGGCTATAGACTTCGAGCGCGATGAACTTGCCGGTGAGGGCGAGCCGCTCCTCCAGGTTCAACGCTTCGGGGGCGCGGCCGATGGCTCGCTTCGGATCTTTGAGAAGGCTGGCGCTCATCGGGCGGATTGTATCACGCGGCGGGGATCGGCTTCTGCTTCTTGAAGAGATTGCCCACAATCTTCAGCGCGGCGTCGGCATCCTTTTCGGTGACGATATAGGGCGGCAGGAAACGCAGCACAGTGTCGTGCGTGCAGTTGATGAGCAGACCGTGCGCCATCGCATCGAGCACCAACTGTTTGCCGGGGATGGCCATGTCGAGCCCGATCATGAGGCCGTGGCCGCGGACCTCTTTGAGGAACGTATGGCGGCGGACCATTTCGCCGAGCGCCACACGCATGTAGCCACCCACGTGGCGAATCGACGGGAGCAGCTCGTCGAGAATTTCGAAAAACTCGAGGGCCACTCGGCAGGCGAGTGCGCTGCCGCCGAAAGTTGAGCCGTGCATTCCGGGGCCGATCGCGGAGGCCGCCCTTTCGTTCGCGACAACGGCACCGAGCGGCAGCCCGCACGCGAGCGGCTTGGCGACTACCATCACGTCCGGCAACACCGCGGGATCGGCAAGCTGGTAGCCGAAATACACACCCGGGCGTCCGATGCCGCATTGGATTTCATCGAAGACCAGCAGCGCGTTGTGCTGATCGGCCAGCGCGCGGGCGCGGCGCGCGTATTCCGGAGTTGCGGGAAAGATTCCACCTTCGCCCTGGATCCACTCCATTACGATGCCGGCGGTGCGATCGCTGACTGCTTGTTCCAGCGCGGAGATGTCACCGTGAGGGACGAAGCGGACACCGGGCAGAAGAGGCTCGAAATCCTTGCGGTATTTCGGCTGGCCCGTGATCGACAGAGCGCCAAGCGTGCGGCCGTGAAACGAATTCTCGAGCGCCACAATTTCGTGCTTCCCGGGCGAGATTTTTGCGCCGTGCGCGCGAGCCATCTTGAGAGCGCCTTCTATGGCCTCAGTGCCCGAGTTGCAGAAGAACGATCGTTGCAGCCCGCTTATCTCCGCCAGTTTGCGCGCGAGCGGGCCCTGGAATTCGTGATAGTAGAGGTTCGAAGAGTGAATCAGCAGGGCCGCCTGCTGTCGAATGACCTTTACGATGCGCGGATGCGCATGACCGAGCGCGTTGACGCCGATGCCGGCGATGAAGTCCAGGTAGCGCTTGCTTTCCGTGTCGTAAACGTGGATTCCCTTACCGCGGCGGACTACGAGCGGGTACCGCGCATAATTCTGCAGCAGGTACTGCCGCTCGAGATCCATGATGGACTCGGCGGTCGAGACAGGGGCGTCCAAAGGGGCGCTGGCGGTCATTTCACCATGATACAAGAGCGAGGAGCGTGCTCAGTGGGTTTTGACGGGCTGAGTGAAGATGGGAGCCGGTGGCGCTGCCTGCTTCGGGGCGGCTACGCCAGTATCCTTCACGGGCTCGCCGTGCATCCCCAATTCGTTGAGAATGACGATATCGACCCTGCGATTGTGCGCGCGGCCTTCCACTGTGTCGTTGGTGTCGACGGGGATCGTTTCGCCGTATCCTCCAACCGAGAGCCGGGCGGCGGGAATCTCATAACGGGTTTGCAGCAGTTCCAGCACGACCACGCCCCGCGCGGAGGATAGGTCCCAGTTCGAGCGGAACTTGCTGGTGCGGATCGGGACCGAGTCGGTGTGTCCCTCGAGACGGATCTTGTTGGGCAGCTTGGCCAGCGTGGCAGCCAATTTTTCGAGCGTGTGGAACGTGCCTGGATCGACGGTGTCCTGTCCGGAAGGGAAAAACGCCGCCTGTTGCAGACTGACCACCAGCCCCCGCGCTTCCATCTTGACCTGAAGCATGCCGTTGGCTATTTCCTCTTTGAGCTGGGCACGCAGTAACTCAAGGGACTGGGCCAACGGGGCGGGTCCCCCGTCGTTTTCTGCGGGCCCCGGCGAAACCGACATCTTGTCGGCGCCCCCGGGCCCCTTCATTTGGGAGTTCCCTTTGTCTTTCTTCCCCACAGTGCCGCCCAGAATTCCGGCGACGGCAGCCGCAAACTGGTCCTCTTCGAGCGCTCGCTTGATCGAGTCGGAGACCCGCTGTGCTTTGCCTTTGTCGGTTTGCGATGTGGCGAACATCACGACAAAGAAGGCGAATAGCAGCGTGATAAAGTCTGCGTACGACACCAGCCACCGTTCGTGGTTCTCGTGCTGCGCGTGTTTTTTGCGCCGTGCCATCTTACTTGTCCGCAGGAGTTCGCGCCGGCTTGGCTTTGGAGGCAGGCGGGGCAGGGGCGTAGGCTTCAAGCTTGGACCGGATCAGCTTAGGATTGAGTCCTTCGACAATGCCGATCACTCCTTCCAGCATGAGCTCGCGGAGCTGAATCCGATTCTGGGCGCGGGCCCTGATCTTGGTTCCGGCCGGCAGGAAGAGGATGTTGGCAAATCCGACACCGTAAATTGTTGCAACGAAGGCGGTAGCGATGCCGTGGCCAACTTTGTCGATGTCGGCCAGATCTTTCATCACCTGGATGAGTCCCAACACCGCACCGATAATGCCGATGGTTGGCGCGTAGCCCCCGGCTCCATCGAAGACCTTGGCTTGGGCCTCGACATGGTGTTCCTCCAGCGAGATCTCCAGTTCCATCATTTTGCGCAGCTCCTGGAGGTCGGTCCCATCCACCGCAAGCGAAAGCGCCTTCTGCAGGAAGGGATCCTGTATCGCCAGCGCATCCTGCTCGAGCGCCACGATTCCCTGTTTACGGGCTTTGGTCGCGTATTCGACCAGCGTCTCGATGACCGCCGCGGGAGATTCGGTTCGCTCGAAGAAAACGCTGGCCATGGCCCGCATGGAAGCGAGCAGCACATTCAGAGGCGTAGTCACCATGACCGCACCGAGCGTGCCTCCGAGAACGATCATTAGCGCCGTGGGCGCCATGATCTCCTTGACATTGCCTCCTTCCAGGATGAGCCCCCCGACAATACCCGCGGCGGCTATCACGAGTCCGCCGAGTGTCGCAAAGTCTGGTTTGGCGCTTCCTTTTTTAGCCGCCATTCGCGCCTTCTCCGGTTTCGCCCGGCGCCGGCCGGGTGTTACTGCCCGAACCCAAGGACTGACAGGCGCGCTCCACAATCGCGCGCCGAAATGCGATGACTCTGGAGATGACCTCGTCGGCTGATTCCTGAACCATCAACTTCTGCCCGGTGGTTAGCGTAATCACGGTGTCAGGAGTAATCTCCATATGCTCGATCAGGTCTGAGTTGAGCACGAGTGGTTCGTGATTTAGCCGCGTCAATCGGATCATTTCATGACCTACTG